>NZ_JBFRKH010000076.1:2318-5770 GCF_041469265.1 Shewanella sp. 10N.286.51.B2 | reverse complement strand
GAGAAATTAGGCGCTTGGCGATGACCTACTTTCACATGGGGAGACCCCACACTATCATCGGCGCGATTGCGTTTCACTACTGAGTTCGGGATGGGATCAGGTGGTACCACAATGCTATTGTCACCAAGCAAATTCTTGCTTTATTTACCGCAAATGCAGTAAATAATAATTCGGAAAGCTGTTTGAGTTCTTTTACTTTATCAAGTGCTTAAATTCTATCACTAAGTCTTTTGTAATAAATCTAGTTACCATCAACTCAGATAAAACTCATCTGGGTTGTATGGTTAAGCCTCACGAGTCATTAGTACAGGTTAGCTCAACGCCTCACAACGCTTACACACCCTGCCTATCAACGTCCTAGTCTCGAACGGCTCTTTAGAGGAATTAAATTCCTAGGGATGACTCATCTTAGGACTCGCTTCCCGCTTAGATGCTTTCAGCGGTTATCGATTCCGAACGTAGCTACCGGGCAATGCTATTGGCATAACAACCCGAACACCAGCGGTTCGTCCACTCCGGTCCTCTCGTACTAGGAGCAGCTTCCTTCAATCATCCAACGCCCACGGCAGATAGGGACCGAACTGTCTCACGACGTTCTGAACCCAGCTCGCGTACCACTTTAAATGGCGAACAGCCATACCCTTGGGACCGACTTCAGCCCCAGGATGTGATGAGCCGACATCGAGGTGCCAAACACCGCCGTCGATATGAACTCTTGGGCGGTATCAGCCTGTTATCCCCGGAGTACCTTTTATCCGTTGAGCGATGGCCCTTCCATACAGAACCACCGGATCACTATGACCTACTTTCGTACCTGCTCGACGTGTATGTCTCGCAGTTAAGCTGGCTTATGCCATTGCACTAACCGTACGATGTCCGACCGTACTTAGCCAACCTTCGTGCTCCTCCGTTACTCTTTGGGAGGAGACCGCCCCAGTCAAACTACCCACCAGGCACTGTCCCGAACCCCGATAAGGGGCCGCGGTTAGAACATCAAAACTACAAGGGTGGTATTTCAAGATTGACTCCACTCCATCTAGCGACGAAGCTTCAAAGTCTCCCACCTATCCTACACATGTAGGTTCAATGTTCAGTGCCAAGCTATAGTAAAGGTTCACGGGGTCTTTCCGTCTAGCCGCGGGTATACGGCATCTTCACCGCAATTTCAACTTCACTGAGTCTCGGCTGGAGACAGCGTGGCCATCATTACGCCATTCGTGCAGGTCGGAACTTACCCGACAAGGAATTTCGCTACCTTAGGACCGTTATAGTTACGGCCGCCGTTTACTTGGGCTTCGATCATGAGCTTCTCCGAAGATAACCCAATCAATTAACCTTCAAGCACCGGGCAGGCGTCATACCGTATACGTCATCTTGCGATTTTGCACAGTACTGTGTTTTTGATAAACAGTTGCAGCCACCTGGTATCTGCGACTGCCGTCAGCTTAGGGAGCAAGTCCCATCACCAACAGCAGCGTACCTTCTCCCGAAGTTACGGTACCATTTTGCCTAGTTCCTTCAGCCGAGTTCTCTCAAGCGCCTTGGTATTCTCTACCCGACCACCTGTGTCGGTTTGGGGTACGATTCCTACTAACCTGAAGCTTAGAAGATTTTCCTGGAAGCATGGCATCAACTACTTCATCACCTTAGTGACTCGTCATCAGCTCTCAGCCTAATGTAAACCCGGATTTGCCTAAGTTTACAGCCTACAACCTTAAACGCGGACTACCAACGCCGCGCTAGCCTAGCCTTCTCCGTCTCTCCATCGCAGTTAGCAGAAGTACGGGAATATTGACCCGTTTCCCATCGACTACGCCTTTCGGCCTCGCCTTAGGGGTCGACTCACCCTGCCCCGATTAACGTTGGACAGGAACCCTTGGTCTTTCGGCGAGGGAGTTTTTCACTCCCTTTATCGTTACTCATGTCAGCATTCGCACTTCTGATACGTCCAGTGTGGGTTACCCCTTCACCTTCAACCGCTTACAGAACGCTCCTCTACCGCTTGCTCATAAGAGCAAACCCATAGCTTCGGTGTATTGCTTAGCCCCGTTAAATCTTCCGCGCAGGCCGACTCGACTAGTGAGCTATTACGCTTTCTTTAAATGATGGCTGCTTCTAAGCCAACATCCTAGCTGTCTAAGCCTTCCCACATCGTTTCCCACTTAGCAATAACTTTGGGACCTTAGCTGATGGTCTGGGTTGTTTCCCTTTTGACGACGGACGTTAGCACCCGCCGTCTGTCTCCCGAGTAGTACTCACTGGTATTCGGAGTTTGCAAAGGGTTGGTAAGTCGGGATGACCCCCTAGCCTTAACAGTGCTCTACCCCCAGTGGTATTCGCTCGAGGCGCTACCTAAATAGCTTTCGAGGAGAACCAGATATCTCCGAGTTTGATTGGCCTTTCACCCCCAGCCACAAGTCATCCGCTAATTTTTCAACATTAGTCGGTTCGGTCCTCCAGTTGATGTTACTCAACCTTCAACCTGCCCATGGCTAGATCACTCGGTTTCGGGTCTACGCCTTGCAACTAAACGCGCAGTTAACACTCGGTTTCCCTACGGCTCCGCTATTCGCTTAACCTCGCTACAAAACGTAAGTCGCTGACCCATTATACAAAAGGTACGCAGTCACGGTCTCAAGAACCGCTCCCACTGCTTGTACGTACACGGTTTCAGGTTCTATTTCACTCCCCTCACAGGGGTTCTTTTCGCCTTTCCCTCACGGTACTGGTTCACTATCGGTCAGTCAGGAGTATTTAGCCTTGGAGGATGGTCCCCCCATATTCAAACAGGATGTCACGTGTCCCGCCTTACTCGTTTTCATCTATGGTTAGTTTTCATGTACGGGACTATCACCCTGTACCGTTGAGCTTTCCAACTCATTCCACTAACACCCCATAGACTTAAGGGCTAATCCCCGTTCGCTCGCCGCTACTAGGGGAATCTCGGTTGATTTCTTTTCCTCTGGGTACTTAGATGTTTCAGTTCCCCAGGTTCGCCTCATAACGCTATGTATTCACGTTATGATGACCACTTATGTGGCCGGGTTTCCCCATTCGGACATCGTTAGCTCAAATGCTTGTTACTAGCTCGCCAACGCTTTTCGCAAGTTACTACGTCCTTCATCGCCTCTGACTGCCAAGGCATCCACCGTATACGCTTAGTCACTTAACCATACAACCCAAATGAGTTTCACAAGGAAACTTAATCGTTGTCAGAGCGGGTAGCCCTAACAGCTGTATCGTAACTAGCTGGTTTATTACATAATTTGCATCTCTTGCGAGTACACAAATTCGCCTTAGTTTTTAGAATATTCAAGACACTTAATAAAGTGTTTTGAGAACTCAATGTATTATCAGAAAAGGATTAATTTCCCAATAATACGATTTGTAATTAATACAACGACAGACATCATCGTATTAAATACTATCAGCTTTCCAAATTGTTAAAGAAC
>NZ_JBFRKH010000075.1:0-37988 GCF_041469265.1 Shewanella sp. 10N.286.51.B2 | reverse complement strand
TGGCTGATTTTGATTTACCGGCAGATGAAGCTATAACCGAAGCAGGCAGTGAAGCAGACGGTGAATTAGATAGCGGATCTTTACAGCAAACGCCAGAAACAGATACTCAAGATGACATCGACAGCTTACTAGCTGACTTTGATTTAGCGCCTGAATCATCAAATGTTGTCGATACACAGGCTGATGAATCTGCCAATAGCGCAGTTGATGATTCAGTTGATGATATTGACGCCTTACTTGCATCCATCGACGTTACTGATGATGTTGAAGGGGCAGAAGATTTTTCTGCCGAAATTGCAGCTGAATTAGAAAGCGATGTTGCCACCACATTAGATGACAGCGAGAATCTTGATGAGTTACTGGCAACAGTCGATCCTGAAAAAGAGTTTACTCCGCTAGCCACTTCAGATGTCGATGTCGAGCAGCAATTAGCTTCTGAGCTAGCCCAAATTGAATCAGAGCTTGAAATTGATAGCGACAATAGCGATCTTGACTCACTCATTTCAGATTTAGAAACACAAACCGAGTTACCTCAACAGACAGCAGAGCCTGAAGAATCATTTACTGGGGCAGATGATTTCGCCGCGCAAATTGCCGCCGAGCTTGAGCAGGAACAAGGCGAGCACGAACACGCCACCACATCGGATGCCGATTTAGATGCCTTGCTTGCTGACATGAATAATGAGCCAGAAGCCAGCCTTGCAGATACAGATACGCGCCAAGCCGAGCCACTCACATTTGCCTCTGGTGATGATGTCACTCTTGGCCTAGATGATGATCAGCACGATGATCCCCTCGTTAACCAGTTATTAGCGGCTGAGAAATCAACAGAGTCTAATAACGATAGCAATACAGATGCCGACGATCTTGATGCGTTATTGGCAGACTTTGATGTCGATAAGCTCGCCGAGGATGATGAACCGCCATTATTTTCAATCGATGAGTTTTCGGAGGACGAAAGAGGCTCTGAAGCTGAATTTGATAACATGCTGGCAGGCCTGTCAGCACTTGATGATGACTTAGCTGAAACTGATGCAGCTCCAGACACAGTCGCTGATAAAGACACTGACACTGACCATGACAGCAAGCTTAACGAAAACCCTGAATTTGAGCCAAAAGAGTCAGGCTTTTTTGATGATCTAAAATCAAAAAAAGCTGAGCCGGCCAAATTAGATTGGGAGTCAGAATTATTTAAACAAGCCTGCAACCAAGATGATGTTGATAGTGCAGATGAAGTTAATAGTGCAGATGATGGCAGTTATTCTCTTACTGAAGATAATTTAACTGTTGATGAAGCCCTTGCAGCCCTTGACGCTGAAGAAAAGCAATCAACACCATCTGAAGAGACTCTTAATACCTTTGAACAAGAAAACGGTTTCATCGATATTGACGTATTATTAAATGATGCCGATGAAATAGTTGAAGTAAGCGATCAGTACAAAGATGTTGAAGTGGATATGGGCGAAGTTAATGCCCTTATTGGCAATGCGGAAATGATTGATGTTGATGACGAAGAAAATTCAGTTAATGCCAAATTAGATCTGGCCCGAGCCTACATTGAGATTGAAGATGAAGATGCTGCCAAAGCATTACTCACTGAAGTCAAAATTGACGGTAATGAACGCCAACAAAGTGAAGCCTCAAAACTACTGAATGATATAAGCTAATCATAAAGTACATAAAACGGCGCAGTTAACTGCGCCGTTTTTGTATCAGGTATACAGACTCTGACAGTGGGTTGTGCTTTTGCATTACATCTTCAGTTAATTTGTTATAAAATGCGCGCACTTAAAATTAGAGGGTTTAATCAATGCGTGTGGCCTTAGGCGTCGAATACGATGGTAGTCAATATTTTGGTTGGCAAAGACAGAAAGAAGTTGATTCTGTGCAAGCGCAAATCGAAGTGGCGTTATCATCAATTGCCAATGAACCGATTGAAATTATCTGTGCGGGACGTACAGATTCTGGGGTACATGGAACAGGTCAAGTCATACATTTTGATACTCAAGCTAATCGAGCGATGTCAGCGTGGACATTAGGCGTTAATGCCAAGCTACCTGATAATATTGCAATCCGCTGGGCGAAAGAAGTGGATGAGACTTTCCATGCTCGCTTTTCAGCGACTGCACGTCGATATCGTTATATTATCAATAACAGTGAATTTAGACCGGGTATTTTAAATAAGGGTTTAACCCATTATCACTACCCACTGGATCACAATTTGATGCACCAAGGCGCGCAATTGTTTGTTGGTGAACATGACTTTACCAGCTTCAGAGCATTACAGTGCCAAGCCCATAGCCCGGTAAGAACCATTGAATTTGTTAATGTCACTCGTCAAGGAACATTCATTATTATCGATATTAAAGCCAATGCATTTTTGCATCATATGGTGCGTAATATTGTTGGCACCTTACTTGAAATCGGCCAGTCACATCAAAAAATTGAGTGGGTTAATGAACTTCTAGCATTAAAAGATAGAAAATTTGCCGCGCCGACATCAAAGCCCAATGGCTTATATCTGGTGGATGTGACTTACCCAGAGCACTACAACTTACCTAAGCCGCCAATGGGGCCGCTATTTATGCAAGATTAGACACTTAGCTGCTACTGATCGCTAAATAGTCGCATTTTTACTGTTTACGAAACAACAATGTGAGCATGGGACAAATTCAAAAGGGATACAATGAAGACAGATAATGACACGCAATTAACCGTTAAGCCTGCAAAAGACGCAAGCTTGTCCCAATGGTTAGATTATTTATTATCGATTCACCCCACTGAAATAGATATGGGCTTAACCCGAGTAACGGCCGTTGCTGAGCGTTTAAGTCTATTGTCCTTAGCTGACTCTAAAGTGATTACCGTTGCCGGAACCAATGGCAAAGGTACCACTTGCGCCATGCTTGAGGCGGTATTTTTGCAAGCCGGTAAAACGGTTGGGGTTTATAGCTCGCCGCACTTAGTTAACTTTAACGAGCGCGTAAGGCTTAATCATATTGACGTGACAGATGCGCAAATTATTGAAGCCTTTAGTGTCATTGAACATGCCCGCTCTGAGATCTCATTAAGCTTTTTTGAATTTGCCACCTTAACAGGATTATATATTTTCAAGCTGGCTAAACCTGAGATTATTTTACTGGAAGTGGGCTTAGGTGGTCGTTTAGATGCAACCAATATTATTGATGCCGATGTCAGTGTCATTACCTCGATTGATATTGATCATCAAGAGTATCTAGGTGATACCAGAGAGCTAGTCGGCCGTGAAAAGGCAGGAGTATTTAGAACTGAGTGTTTAGCGGTGATTGGCGAACCTGATTGCCCTAATTCCATAACCGAATATGCCCAAGCGGTTAATGCGTATGCTTATAGTGTTAATAAAGACTTTAGCTATGTTATTGCAAATGACACTAGCACAGATAACCGCTCAACTTGGCACTATAGCAGTGCTAATCGCAGCATAGAGGCTATACCATTACCGAGATTACCTTTAGCCAATGCCGCCACTGCCATTGCTGTTATTGAGCAGGCTTTCCCACAACTCAGTGATAACGATATTAAACAGGGCATTGCCAATGCCAGTTTGTCAGGCCGCTTTGAGCAAGTACTAGAACAACCAAAAGTGTGGGTTGATGTAGCACATAATCCCCATGCTGCGAAATACCTTGCTACGCAACTGCAAGGCTTTAAGCCTGCGCGCATTATTGCCTTATGCGGTATGTTAAAAGATAAAGATGCCGCTGCAGTTTTAAAGGAGCTTGAAGACAGTATTGATGAATGGAACTTTGTATCATTACCGGTTGAGCGCGGAAATGATGCTAAAACATTAGCCAAGGAGTTAAATACAAGCTTGTCTGCATCACAATTTGACTCAATGGATTTGGCTTGGCGCAGTATTAAGTCAAATATAAATGCAGATGATGTAGTAATTGTTTTTGGCTCATTTTACACTGTGGCAGCGTTTAGTGAATTATTAAAAAAGGGATAAAGATTTGTCTGGTCAATTTCAAAACCGTTTAGTTGGCACCATAGTGATCGTTGCTCTTGGGGTTATATTTTTACCTGATTTATTAGACGGTAAAAAGCAGCGCCAAGTTGAAGAGTTTACAGAAATTCCTTTACGCCCAGTGATTACTGAGCAAGCAAGCGATCAAATTGGCGAGGGTTACACTCCTGAAACCTTTGAAGTTGAAGAGATTGCAGCAACCCAAGATTTAGCTCAAGTTTCAGAAAAAACCAGCACTACACCAGCGACTAAAACTGACAGTGGAACAAAGTCAGTCACAAGCGCCAACACCGCAACCGCATTAACAGCAGTAACCTCAAAGCCTGAAACTGTTAAATCAGCCATAAAACAAGCTCAGCCCATCAAAGCGGGATTTACCTTGCAGTTGGGTGGTTTTAATAACGCTAAAAATGTTGAAGGCTTAGTTCAAAAGCTGCGCACTAATGGTTTTACCGCTTATACATTACCGACTAAACCGATTGATGGTTCTTTAACAAAAGTGTTTGTCGGCCCTGAACTCTCAGCAGATAAACTGAAAAGTTATCAACAAAAAATACAGAAAATAACCGGTCTTCAAGGCAAGATTGTGCAATACAATCCCCTAGAAAACTAACTATTCATCATTGTTTTTTTCAGCGCACAGTCAATTTATTCTGCTAGAGGTGTGAAACTTTTCAGTCTCTGTTAGAATCGCGCTGTCTTAACATCTATACCGGATCCCTCTCTCAATGGTTTGGATTGATTACGCTATTCTCATTATCATCGGCCTATCAACTGTTATCAGTTTGATACGTGGATTTGCCAAAGAAGCCATGTCGCTAGTGGTATGGTTCGCTGCTTTCTTTGTTGCTAGCCAATTTTATCAAGATCTCGCTGTTCACCTAACGCAGATGAATGACGAAATGCTTAGAAATGGCGTTGCAATTGCTATTTTATTTATCGCTACTCTCATTCTTGGTGCCTTAGTTAATTACATATTAGGCCAACTGGTGTCAAAAACCGGCTTGTCAGGCACAGACCGCGTATTAGGTTTGTGCTTTGGCGCGCTTCGCGGGGCGTTAATCGTCAGCGCAATATTATTTTTTCTGGATGCGTTTACCGGTGCTTCAAGTCAAGACTGGTGGACGGATTCAGAGCTTGTACCCCAATTTGGTGTGGTTATTCAGTGGTTTTTTGACTATCTGGAAAATACCTCCAGCTTTGTACCCAAAATATAAATATAAATATAAAACATCTTACAATGAGGAAGCTTACCCATGTGTGGTATCGTCGGAATAGTTGGTCTGTCATCGGTTAATCAAACCATTTATGATGCGTTGACCGTGCTTCAGCACCGTGGTCAAGATGCTGCAGGCATCGTGACCGTGGACAAAAATGCATTTCGTTTACGTAAGGCTAATGGACTCGTTAAAGACGTATTTGAAATCAAACACATGCAACGCCTTCAAGGTAATGCAGGTATTGGACACGTACGTTATCCAACAGCAGGCAGCTCGAGTGCCTCTGAAGCACAACCATTCTATGTTAACTCTCCATTTGGTATTTCCTTAGCCCATAACGGTAACTTGACGAATACAGTTGAGCTTGCTGAAGGACTGATCAAAAAGCGCCGTCATGTAAATACCACCTCAGATTCTGAAGTGTTATTAAACTTGCTTGCTGATGAGCTGCAAGAAACCCGCAGCTTAACCTTAAGCGCTGATGAAGTTTTTGATGCAATAGCGAAAGTTCATGCACAAACTCGCGGTGCTTATGCTGCTGCGGCGATGATTATTGGCCAAGGCTTAGTGGCATTTCGTGACCCATTTGGGATCCGTCCTTTAGTACTTGGTAAGAACGAAACCCCAACAGGTACCGAATACATGGTCGCCTCTGAATCAGTGGCACTTGATGCAGTTGGCTTTGAAGTGATGCGCGACGTTGCGCCAGGCGAAGCAGTTTATATTTCACTTGATGGTCAACTATTTACTCGCCAATGTGCGGTTGAGCCAAGCTATGCACCTTGTATTTTTGAATTCGTCTATTTCGCTCGTCCAGACTCGAGTATTGATAAAGTGTCTGTCTATGCCAGCCGTGTAAACATGGGGGCTAAATTAGGCGCAAAAATTCAAAAGGAATGGGAAGATTATGATATTGACGTGGTGATCCCAATTCCTGAAACCTCGTGTGATATCGCCCTAGAAATTGCTCGTGGAATGGACCTGCCATATCGCCAAGGTTTTGTTAAAAACCGCTATATTGGCCGTACTTTTATTATGCCGGGTCAGCAAGAGCGTAAGAAATCTGTTCGCCGTAAGCTAAACGCGATTAAAACTGAATTTACTGGTAAGAACGTATTGTTAGTTGACGACTCAATTGTTCGTGGTACCACCTCTGAGCAAATCATTGAAATGGCTCGTGAAGCTGGGGCTAAGAAAGTGTATTTTGCTTCAGCAGCACCTGAAATTCGCTTCCCGAATGTCTACGGTATTGATATGCCAACCACCAATGAGTTGATTGCTCATGGCCGTGATGCTGATGAAATCGCTAAAATCATCGGCGCTGATGGGATTATCTTCCAAGACTTATCAGACTTGGTTGAAGCCGTTGGAATGGAAAATCCAGAAATTAAGCGCTTTGAAACCTCAGTATTTGATGGTCATTACATCACTAACGATGTTGACCAGGCGTACTTGGATCACCTGACTCAACTGCGAAATGATGATGCCAAAGCCAATAATAAAGACATTGGTACTAACTTAGAAATGCATAACGTTTGTCATCCTTAAACGATACTTTCTAAGTAACTGATTAAAGCCAGCTAGCCGCTGGCTTTTTTGTTTTTCTTTTCCTTCAGTAATCGAAACTAGTACTACAGATAAAAAAATGCCTGAATCACTTCAGGCATTTTGCTCGGTTTATTGATGATGAATCAATCTCAGATTATTAATATAAAAATATTAGTAATTATGAGCTTCAGCTAGTCTTGCAGGGGAATGACATACAGAACATGATTCAGTGATAGGTGCAGGGTCAAATACGGCAAAGTCGCCACTTTCACCCGTGTGCATATCAGCTTCTGGAGTGATAGCCACATTGAAATCACCACCTTGTTGTATCATGTGATTTTTCGCAGCATCACCTGTATGACAAGTGGCACAGTTAGCAGAAATCGCCGTGATACCGTAAACACTGCTTTCATCCATACCGTTTAACACAACTGCTGGTGCTACATCTTCAAGGTCAATCATACCAGTGTGACAAGCCTGACAATCAACCGGCATGTTTTTGTCGGTTGTTGGCATGTCATTTAGACCACGGTCTTGCTTGTATGCTCCAAAGTGCATGTTGTGAACCAATGGTCCCCACGCCATAGCGTAGTCTCCTATGGTTCCATCATCCTGTGTTTTACCTGGAGCCCAGTTATAAGCAGAGTGACACTGAGAACAAGCATCACCACCTAAATCAAAACCACCTCGAGCAGAACCATGTCCATCCAAGCCCTCAGTGTGACAAGTTAGACACTTCATGCCATCAGAGCTAGTACGACGGACGTCTTTGATGTTCGATACCGAGATAGGGGCATTAGCAGGGTATCCCCAACGGTGAGTATAGCTAATACGACCATCTACACCACCGGCTAATACTTCACCTTCAACATAAGGTAATGCATGGGTAATGATATAGGTTACTTCACCGTTTTCACCAGCAATAGGCGCTGTTTTTGCTCGAGCAACATGACCTTCATCGCGACCAGGAAGCATCGCTTCGCCGTTTCTCATCACAGTTGCCCAACCATTAGGGCTAGCGTCAGTGAGTGCGTTAATGTCAACAACTTTACCTTCACTGTCAGTGGCTTTAGTTGTTACTTCGATGGTCGCTTTATCTTCGCTACGAACAACAGATATAATTTCAAAGTTATAACGGTTTAATGCTTCATCACGATTTGCACCGTTTTCATGTTCATGTTGGAACGAATTGTGACAGGTTGCACAATCAAGGTCAGTAAAGTTACTGTGATTAACAGTTAAATCTTTATCTGCATCTTGTAAATCAGCATGACAGGTTGCACAGCCATTGAGTGACGCAGTAAATACCACATCGTCAACGTGACAAGTTGAACAACGGTATTTATCCATTGAATAACTTGTACTTAATGAAGCATGGCCAGAAGCCTGTATCACACCATCATCGTCATATTTATAACCATGACCCAGCATTGCCATGGTGTTTTCAGCCCAGCCGCCATCTTTTTGTTCAGTTTGAGTGTGACAAACTAGACATGCTTCAACAATAATAACTTCTTGGTCATTGTCGATTGCATGGTGATGTTGATGCCAACCCCAAGTTGCGTTGCCAGTAGCATCTTCAAATTCACCGTGACAGGCGACACATTTAGCATCGTCAGTGGTGCTAACTTGTGCATAAGAATCGTTTTTGGTAAACATCACGCGTTTAGTACGTGGCATACCATTTTCGCCATTACCTGGTCGAATATAGCCAGTACCAATTGATTCAGATGTCGCAGCTTCATGTGGCATAGAAAGGTTATAAATACCCTCACCAGCGTGAGTTAGCGTACCCGGTGCGTTATCATCACCCGCAACCCAAGTCACATCAACAGTGTCAGCAAGTAAACCTGCTTCATTTTTGATGGTTGACATTAACTGGACTTTATCTAAATCTTCTACTGGAACCCCATCTTGGTTCTCCACCGAAAATTCAACATTCACGACACCCTCGGCATATTGCCATTCCATCACTTTTGCTACTGCTGATGTGGTCACTACTGGTGGCACCCAAGGTGCACCAGGCTCGCCAGGTAGGCCATCGTTTCCATCTTTACCATCATTACAAGCACTCATCCCCAGTGCAGTAGCCACAAGTAAAGCAACACGACATTTGCTCATTAATTTCATCTCATACTCCAAAATGTTTTTCTTACCTCTTAATGGGTAATTGGAGCGTAATGTAAAGATTGCTTGGCAACTGTTGACTAGGTCACAAACTAGGGTTATTACTAGTTTAATTGTTTATATTCAGTGATTTGAATATATATCGCCTAGCGGGTAATTCTGAAATTAAACTTAATATCCCGATATGTTTTTGCATTAAGATCACAATTTAAAGTAAATTTGTATTAATTTTTTTTGGTTAAATTTAGCGCCTTATAAGCGTGGTTTTTAATGCTTTGGCCTAGTGTTTTGAGTAGCAGCTCATCATTCTAAGAAACCTGCCATTGCATTAACAGTTGCACTTATTTTTGCTATTCGCTAAATTACACTGTAATTTCATACAGTGTTTTAAAAGTCTAATAAATCTATGATCCTCTATATTGCTGAAAAACCCAGTCTAGGCCGTGCAATTGCCGATGTATTACCAAAGCCGCATAAAAAAGGTGATGGTTTTATCATGAGCGCCAATGGGGATTGCGTGTCTTGGTGTATAGGGCATTTGTTAGAGCAAGCAGAACCTGATGTCTATGATCCCGCTTTTAAATCATGGCAATTAGCCCATTTACCCATAGTGCCGAGTAAATGGCAGTTAAAACCTAAAACTAATACCCGCTCACAGTTGAGCATCTTAAAAAAGCTCATCAAACAAGCATCGAGTTTAGTTAATGCTGGCGATCCTGATAGAGAAGGGCAGCTGCTGGTGGATGAAGTCATTTCCTATGCAGGTGTAAAGGCCGACAAGATTGCTCAAACCCAGCGTTTACTTATTAGCGATCTTAACCCTTCGGCGGTAAAACGCGCCTTAGGGCAATTGCGCACTAATAAAGAGTTTGTCCCCTTATCTACCTCAGCCTTAGCCCGCAGCCGCGCAGATTGGCTATATGGCATGAATATGACCCGCGCTTATACCATTCAAGGCAAAAAAGTAGGTTATCAGGGAGTATTGTCTGTTGGCCGCGTACAAACACCGGTACTGGGGTTAGTGGTAAGGCGAGATGAAGACATTGCCAATTTTCAGCCCAAAGCTTTTTATGAAGTATTGGCGCATTTACTGACCGATAACCAAGAAGGCTTTTCGGCTAAGTGGAAACCCAGTGAAGCATGTCAGCCATATATGGATGAAGAGGGGCGAGTGCTCGCCAAAGGCTTAGCTGAAAATGTGGTGGGACGGATAACTAACAAGCCAGCTGAAGTGACCAAACTTGAATCAAAAAATAAGCGTCAGAACCCCCCATTGCCTTATAGTTTATCCAGCCTGCAAATCGATGCCGCCAAACGCTTTGGTATGAGTGCCAAAGAGGTGCTTGATACCTGTCAGAGTTTATATGAAAGGCATAAATTAATTACTTATCCGCGCTCAGATAGTCGCTATTTACCTGCAGAGCAACATGGCCTTGCACCCCAAGTTATTCGCGCAGTATTAAGTAATGATGCAGGCTTAATCGCTAAAGCGGATACACCCAATGCCAAGCTCAAGTCCAAAGCTTGGAATGACAGTAAAGTTGATGCTCACCACGCGATAATTCCCACTGAAAAAAACACTAATTTGGCAAACTTATCAGCCAAAGAGTCGCAGTTATATTCTCATATTGCACGGCAGTATTTAGCCCAGTTTTACCCCGCCTATATTTATGATGAAACCCAAGTTGAAGTGACCATTGCGGGTGGCTTATTTACCACTAAAGCTAAGCAAGAGTTATCGTTAGGTTGGAAATGTTTGTTTGCGAAAATGCAGGGTAAAGATAATGCAGATGGTAGTGATGACGAAAATTTAGCGACCTTACCGCCACTGAAAAAAGGTCAACAACTCCATTGTGAGCGTGGCGAATTGCTTGAGAAAACCACTCAAGCGCCAAAACACTTTACTGATGCGACTTTGCTTGGCGCCATGACGGGTATCAATCGCTATGTCACTAACCCTGAAGTGAAGAAGATCCTAAAAGACACCGATGGCTTGGGCACCGAGGCAACCCGAGCAGGCATTATTGAATTACTGTTTAATCGCGGTTACTTATTAAGGCAGGGTAAATCAATCATTGCCACCCCAGTTGGCGTTGGCTTGATCCATTCATTACCAGAAACAGCCACCACACCGGATATGACTGCGCTGTGGGAAAGTAGCCTTGATGCCATAAGTCAAAAGCAGCTTAGGTATGATGCCTTTATGGAGCCATTGTTAGCGCAATTACAGCAACTGATTGAGCAAGCTTCAAATCAATTACCTACAGCTCTTGAGGGGATTAAAGGGCCTGGCTATAAAAAACGCCGCTCCAGTAGTGGCTATAAACGCAAAGGTGCAGCAAGCAAAACCTCTACGGCTAAAACTTCCCGTAAGCGCAGCTCGAGTAAATAAGCCGATAAAAGAGAGTTTGTATGAATAAATCATGGGGTACAGGTATTGCATCGCTCGCACTCGATTGTTCTTAAAGGGAATAGCGGAATTTCAGGCAAAAAAAATGAGTAAACCGAATCAGGGTTTACTCATAAAAATTCACTAGTTCACAACATAAAGGGCGGAACAGGTTAGATTATGGCCGAACTTACTTAACTGAAAATTAATTTAATCTGTCGACGTGCTGTGGAGTGTGATCGACTTCAATATTAATCAATTTAAAACTGAACATTAAATTACATTTGTTATCGAATGCTATCCTTTCGGCTCAATGAAATGAGTTTATCTAAAATATGCTCACCATCCATACGAATGCCATTATGCTCATATTCTGATGTTAGCCAATAGCTGAGGTTATTCACTAGCTGCGCAGTTTCAAGGCTGTAATTCATATCAACATACATATCTTCACTGTAAATAGCCGCAGTGACCGGGACGGTGTTTTGCAGTAACACGTCCACATCGTATAAATTGCTCCAATCTGATTTTTGCGCAATTAATTCTGCCACCTCTTTGAGAGGCTTTAACTGATTAAATTGTTCAAAGAACCATGGATAAATCATTTCGCCAGTAAACAGTAAGCGCTGCCCTTGTTGATAATTGAATTTAGGGAACTGCTCTCTGACTCTATGGGCTGACCAATTGGCCCCTTGTTGATGAAACTGCTGGCAATAGATCGATTCATGCAATAACGCGAAAATTGGGTTGGTGTTGTAATCCAAAAACTGACTAAATTGATGTAAAAAGAGCGGATTGATTGTGCGACCTTGGGCAGTCTCAATCATGGCTTGCTCAAGTAGGTAGTAGATGGCTTCAGGGCCTTGCTCCATACCAATATTAACCCCTAGCAGTTGTAGCATCTCAACGGTGAGCTTTTCACCTGTGGCCAGATAAACGTCATTTTCTGCAATATAGTCAGCCAGCTCTGCTGTTAATGACTCAGCATCTTTAAAGCGATGATAAAAATCAGCGTTTTTGGCAAGTACCCGTTTATAGGTTGCTTGATAGACGTCATCTGCTTGACGGGTTAATGATGGAATACCACCTGTGATAAAGGCTTCAGTCAGTGCTTGTGGCGCTGCGCTTAAATAGCGTAAAACACAAAAGCCGCCAAAACTTTGGCCTAAAATACTCCATGGCTGATTATTTGCTAATTGAGCTCTAATTACTTCAGCATCTCGAACAATGTTATCGGCTCTAAAGTGGCACACATAATCGGCTTGTTCTTGCGCGGTTAAATGCGCCAGTGTGGCGCTATTTAGTAAGCTTGAAAGACCTGTGCCGCGCTGATCAAGCAACAGCACTCGATATTCTTTTAGGGCGCGTTTTATCCAGCCACTATTCTCAACAGGGCGCACTGCACCAAAGCCCGGTCCACCTTGAAAATACACTAAATAGGGTAAGGATAAATCTTGGTTTTCTGTACTGACGATTTCCCGAACAAAAATTGATAATTGCTCACCTTCGGGCTGCTGATAATCTAATGGAACGCTAAAAAAGTGTTTTGTGGAAACGATCCCAGAAAGAATACTGTCAATTTGCATGGTGTGCCTGTGAAAATAGGATTCAGAAAGGTAGTATTGTATGAAGGTTAGTCCTTGGTCACAATGAAAATATGATGCTAATTAAATGAAGTGGTGATGTTAAATTATTCATTTGTTTGGGCAGCGATGCAAGCTCAGTAAAAATGCTTGTGTTCAAACCAACTAATTGGTTTTATTTTTTGATTCTTATAGATAGATCAAACATTTTATTAAGCTTTAACGCATAATAACTTGGTCGCGATAATTTTCTCAATTTGAGGATAGAAGTAATGAAGTACCAAATCATTCCAGTCACCCCGTTTCAACAAAATTGTAGTGTTATTTGGTGTGAAAAAACCAAACTGGCAGCCGTTGTCGATCCCGGTGGTGACATTGAACGTATTATTACTGAAGTTAATAAGTTAGGTCTGAGCTTAGAAAAAATCTTATTAACCCATGGTCATATTGATCATGTTGGCGGCGCGAAAACACTGGCTAATCAGCTTAATATTCCTATCATTGGCCCACATATCGCTGACCAATTTTGGCTACAAGGGCTAGCAAAGCAAAGCCAGAACTTTGGTTTTGCGCATGTTGACTCGTTTGAGCCTAGCCAATATTTAAATGAAGGCGATGAAGTGACCATTGGCGAAGAGCGTTTATCGGTGGTACATTGTCCCGGTCATACTCCAGGACATGTGGTGTTTCACTCTAATAAATCAAACCTTGCATGGGTTGGTGATGTGCTATTTAGAAGCTCCATTGGCCGCACTGATTTTCCGCAATCGGACCATCAACAACTTATCCATTCTATTACTCAAAAATTATGGCCTCTAGGGGAAAAAGTCAGCTTCATTCCAGGTCATGGCCCTATGTCGACTTTTGAAGAAGAGCGTCAGCATAATCCATTTGTTGCTGATCAATTATTGGGCTAGGCTCAAGCGTATTCATTTAGCTGCTGGGAATATTGTCCGGTGGCTTACGCAGCAAGCTAGCAGTGTAAAGTAAAATACACTGCTAGCTAAATTGGCATAAACCGTTACATTTTATCTTGCACCAGCTTCACATCCCTTAAACCAGCGACTAGCCTGACTTGCTGGTTCAAACATAGTTATTACTGCCCTTAAATTAATACAGTTAATACTTTGTTAAGTGCCATAAGGCTTTGCATTGTTTAGCGGCTTTGCTAGCTTATAGTCACTTAAAGCACTTATGCTGCTTTGATTAATTACTGCTGAGCGGTGTTTTCATATCAATCAGCATGCTGGCAGGGACTCATGGCACATCATTTATTATCATTGTTAGACACTTGGGCTGAAAAACCGCAACAAGACTGGACTTTAGCAGTCATTACGTCTGTTGAAGGTTCTTCATACCGCAAACCTGGCGCCATTATGTTGTTTGACCCTTTGGGGAAAACCTTAGGCATGTTAAGTGGTGGCTGCTTGGAAGCAGACTTACGTCGTCACGCACAAAAGTCCATACAAACCCAGCAAGTTCAGCAATTAACCTATGACGCCACTGATGAAAATGACACCAGTTACCAACTAGGTTGTGGTGGTTTGGTCAACATTATGATGGTGCCGCTATTAGGTGATAATCATTACCTCGGCTTAGCCGAGTTACATCACCAGCTGACGCTAGGTAAAAAAGGCTCGTACCAATTATCGATAGTTGAGCATCATAGCCATGCTGGCCAAGTCGTAGGTAAGTTCGTTGCTGATGACATAGTTTACAAGCAAACTGCAGCAGACATTATTACTGGTATTGTTACTGACGTGAGTTCTGACAATAACCTCAACTTGTTACGTATCCCAGTCAGAAGCCCATTTCATTTAGGGGTGTTTGGTGGCGGGTTGGATGCACAGCCTTTGGTGGCTATGGCGCAGCAGCTTGACTGGCAAGTCAGCGTATTTGATAGTCGCTCTGCGTATGCAAGAGGCTATGATTTTCCAGATGCTAAGATTTGTAAAAAACCACTAACGCAGATAGATTTGTTAGAAATACAACACCTTGATGCGGCCGTAGTTATGAATCATAACTTGGATATGGACGCTGCAGCATTAAGCCTATTGCAAGGAACAAACCTCGCTTATATCGCACTTTTAGGGCCAACTCATCGAAGAGATAAGGTGTTGCAAAAATGTCAGCTTTCAACTGATGATTTTAGTGGCTTTTTCTCAGCCCCTGCAGGGCTGGCATTAGGCGGAGAGCTACCAAGTTCTGTGGCCTTAAGTATCTTGTCTCAATGCCACGGGGTATTACATCACGGACTTAAGCGGCAAGGTGAGTTAAGTAATCTTGATAAGGTCATGCTTTGATGAATTTATTTTCTACTCCCCCTAATGTGGTCTCCGTGATGTTAGCCGCAGGGGGTAGTACTCGCTTTAATGGGGCAAAACTTGCCGCAACGTTAAGCGCTGATAATAACGCGCAAAGCCTAATTCAACAGAGTTATGCAATATTGAGTAAGGCGACAACCGAGTTAGATCTATCGCCACCAGTTTTGGTACTTGGCGGCCATAAAGACCTACTTAGTCCATTACTCGCCAATGACATTGAGATATTAACCAATCAAAACTGGCAATCAGGTTTGGCAAGTTCAGTGGCTATGGCGGCAAGTTATGCCCAATCACAACAGGCTGATGTATTACTACTGACATTAGCAGATCAAGTTGCCATCTCTCATTCAGATTATTTAAGCCTGTATGGGCTTTTTTGCCAATTTGGTAAAACCACTGCGGCTTATTACCAGCAAAGCCCCGGTGTACCAGCCATCTTTCTCGCCAGTGACTTTGAAGCATTACAGCAACTTGAAGGCGACAGTGGTGCGAAAAAAATATTAACACGACATTTAGAACAGCAACAATTGACTGTTTTGCCATTAGCGCAAGCGGCAATTGATATTGATACTCAAACCGATCTCAAGCAGTGGTTGGTCAACAAGGAGTAAGTTATGACACAACAAACACAAACGTTGCAGGTAAATGGCAAAAATTTTAGCCTTGATGCCGACCCGAATATGCCCATTTTATGGGCGCTGCGCGATATCTTAGGCTTAACTGGGACTAAGTTTGGTTGCGGCGCTGGCTTATGCGGCGCTTGCACTGTTCACCTTGATGGCAAACCGGTTAGAGGCTGCCTGACCAGTATTAAGCAAGCAGCAGGTAAGCAAATTACCACCATTGAAGGCCTTGAAGCTGACAAGTTAAAAGCGGCTTGGGTTGAACATAACGTACCGCAATGCGGTTATTGCCAAGCAGGGCAGTTAATGTCTGCAGCGGCATTATTAACCACGACAGCCAATCCAACAGAAGCACAAATTGATCAAGCGATGACCGGTAATATTTGTCGTTGCGGCACCTATCCACGTATTAAGGCAGCTATTTTTACTGCTGCTAACAGCAAAGTGGAGGCGTAATTATGACTACCTTTACCGCCGTAGAAAATATGAGTCGCCGTGGGGTGTTGAAGTTATTTGGCGCCGTAGGAGGTGGTTTAGCCCTTGGAGCATCTGGGCTTGCTTGGAGCCCAATGGCCATGGCAGAAGGCAAACAAGCGCAGCTAAACTTGTTTATTGCCATTGGTGAAGACAATAAAGTGTATTTGACCTGTCACCGCTCTGAAATGGGCCAAGGGATCAGAACGGGTATTCCTCAAGTATTAGCAGATGAGTTAGAAGCTGACTGGGAACAAATCGTCGTCGTGCAAGGTCTCGCTAACGAAGAGTTTGGCAGTCAAAATACCGATGGCAGTCGCAGTATACGTAAGCATTATCAGCGAATGCGTCAAATGGGTGCTACTGCCCGAGTCATGCTTGAGCAAGCTGCTGCGAATGAGTGGAAAGTACCGCCATCGCAAGTGTATGCCAAGGCGGGTAAAGTCCATGATAAGTCCTCCTCAAAGTCGTTAAGTTTTGGCGATTTAGCGCTTGCAGCAAGTGTATTAACTACGCCAGCACTTGATAGTGTGACTTTAAAGCCTGCGTCAAAATTTACCCACATTGGTAAATCTCCCGCAATTGTTGATATGGACGACATGATCAGCGGTAAAGCGGTGTTTGGTTATGATATTAAGGTTGAAGGCATGGTTTACGCCTCAATCACTCGCCCGCCAGTTTTAGGCAGCGATGTTGCCTCAATTGATGACAGTGCAGCAAGGGCGGTTGCAGGAGTGCTAGATGTTATTCAAATTCCTATTGCTAAAGGCGCGCCGTTATTTCAAGCCCTTGGCGGGGT
Source organism: Shewanella sp. 10N.286.51.B2 (assembly GCF_041469265.1). Classification (NCBI taxonomy): domain Bacteria; kingdom Pseudomonadati; phylum Pseudomonadota; class Gammaproteobacteria; order Alteromonadales; family Shewanellaceae; genus Shewanella; species Shewanella sp. 10N.286.51.B2. The sequence continues at coordinate 20,895 of NZ_JBFRKH010000075.1, read as the reverse complement.
AGCTGTTATTGCGAGTAACACCTGGAGCGCTATTCAAGGTCGAAAAGCATTAAAAGTAACTTGGACCGAATCAGCTAATAGCCGTTATGACTCTGATGCAGATTTAGCTCAGCTAGTGACTCGGGTTGGCCAACCTGGACAAGTTATTCGCCAATTGGGTGACAGTGTTACTGATTGGAATAAAGATAATAGCTTATCAGCGGTGTACACAGTGCCGTATCTCACCCATGCGATGATGGAGCCACCTGTAGCGGTCGCTTCAGTAACCAAAGAAGGTTGCGAGCTGTGGGCATCAACTCAAACGCCCCAAAGCACTCAGAAAAATGTTGCCGGCACTTTAGGGCTTAAAGACGAGCAAGTTAAAGTCAATGTCACCCTACTTGGTGGTGGTTTTGGACGTAAATCTAAGCCCGATTTTAGTGTAGAAGCGGCGATATTATCCAAGCAACTGAATAAGCCAGTAAAAGTCAGCTGGAGCCGTGAAGATGAAATTCAAAATGGCTATTACCATGCAATTAGCGCTCAGTATTATCAAGCTAAGTTTGATAACAACCAAGCGCCACAAGCATTACTGGCTCGCAGTGGTTTCCCGTCTATTAGTTCAACCTTTGCTGAAGGCGTTGATATGCCATCGGCTGGCGAATTGGACCTGGGCTTTTCCGATATGCCGTTTAATTTACCTCAAATTCAATTAGAGTCAGTGAAAGCCACGGCTCACTCTCGTATCGGTTGGATGCGCTCTGTGTGTAATATTCAACACGGTTTTGGTATCGGTAGCTTTGTCGATGAACTGGCGGTCAATGCAGGTAAACCTTGCATTGCAATGTGGCGTGAGCTGCTCGGTACGCCACGCTATGAAAAGCTTGAGAACCAAATCGTCAAATACGGTAACTATGGTGAAACCTTAGATGATTTTCCCATCGATATTGGTCGTTTTCTTGGTGTTATCGATGCGGTAGAAAAAGCGATGGCGAAACACCCTAAAGTCAAAGACGGTCAAGGCTGGGGTTTTGCAGTACATCGTAGCTTTGTCAGCTACGTGGCGGTTGCGACATTAGTTGAAGTTAACGGCGATAACCTCAAGGTTTTAAAGAGTATCGCCGCCATTGATGCGGGTACAGTGGTTAACCCTGATAGAGCGCACTCGCAAACAGAAGGTGCGGTTATATTTGGTTTAAGCCTCGCGATGATGGGCGAGATTAGCTACAAAGACGGTAAAGTGGAGCAATCAAACTTCCATAACTATCGGTTATTACGAATGGGGCAATCACCTGAAATTGAAACCATTGTCGTGGCATCAAGCGAAAAACCCGCTGGTGTGGGTGAGCCCGGTGTGCCGCCTGTGGCGCCAAGTTTAACCAATGCGATTTTTGCTGCTACCGGTAAGCGCTATCGTGATTTACCACTGAATAAAGTGTTAAAAATGTAACTTTAGCCAGCAAGTTTAAACGCCCAAATTGGTGATAGAATTTGGGCGTTTTTTTGTAAGTATTTTTAATAACAAAGTATAAATAACACTGAAATTTGCAAGACCAGCACAGGCTTTATTGAAGTGAGCACATATTCGATTTAGAAGGTCAACAGTGACGCTTTTTGTAAAAAAGGGGCCATGCTAATGTTTTGGCTAAGAGTTAATTAAAACAAGTAAGGTAATTTTATTTAATATAAGCTAAAGCTAAATTATCGATTTTAAAAGTAAACCTCAACAGCACAGGACTGCGACACATGACAGCAACACATCCATTGGCCTTACCTCTCATCAATATTTATGCAAAAGGCGGTTACACAGTAAAGTTACATATTGGCAGTCAACAAACGGAAGTGAACTTAATTGTTGATTCAGGTAGTAGCACATTAGTTGTCGGTCAAGTCGCTTATCACCCCGAAGATGATACAGATTTAACGGCCACCAGTTTTGCTCAGGAAGTGACTTACGGTATCGGTGGTTGGGACGGGCCTGTCATAAATACGAATGTCACCATAGGCAATGATACATTTTCATTTACTTTGAATCCGTGTCCTGTAGCAGTGGTGTCTTCGCTGGCACAACGCAAAACATTTGGCGAAGCCAATGGTATTTTAGGCCTAGCTTACTATCAACTGAATTCAAGCTATGACCTGCATGATTATTTAGTTGAACGTAATGTTTCCCCGCCAGTTACCTATCCTTGGCCATTTTCAGAAGAGGATTCGGTTTGCCCAAATGATACTCATCACCACACTGATGAACATCAGCACTTTAGTAGCAATGATTTAACCCGCTTTAAGGCTTTTTTAAAAACTCAGCCAGAGCAGGATATTTTGCCGTATTTTACCCAGTTAGAAACTCAAGGATTATGTGCAAACAAGTTCGCTTTTTACTCTCAGCGATCCAGTGTGCATGTGGCAAGTGCAACGCCATCAAAAGCATCACTTGCTGCAGATCCTTTAAATCAGGGCTGGTTAATTCTTGGTGGTGGCAAAGAGCAAACACACTTATATCAAGGTCAATTCAAGCACATAAAGGTTGAACATAACGTACACTACAATGTCACCTTAGTTGGGATTAAAGTGGGTGACTTTGCGCAAATTAATGCCGCCGATCTTAAACCTGAATTTGCCTACTACTTAACCAATGCAATTATCGATACCGGCACTAGCGGTATCATGTTAACCGATGTGTTATTCGAGGGGTTAAAGCAGAACTTACACACACTGACTCAAACTGTAGCGGCGTCCAAACCAAACAAACACACTGGCATTCCACAGGATTTTTTAAGCTTAATTGCGCCTTTTACTGACCTTGCAGCACAAGAAGTGGGAATTGATGCCGAATTACTGGATTTAACGCAGTGGCCAGATATTGAGTTTATTTTTGCGGGTCATTCTGAGTGTGATGGTCATGGCGGTGCGCCAGCTTCTCATACTCACTCTCAAACTCAAACTCATACTCAAACCAATAGTCACCAACCAGAACCCATCACATTAACTTGCAAGCCCCATGATTACTGGCAACTTAATAGTCCTTTACAAGGTAAAGCGTGTTTCAAAATTATTGGCAAGTTACCTCAGTGGGGTAATCAGTCATTAATTGGCTTACCGCTACTCAACAATTACTACGTTATTTTTGATCGGGAGGAGCATAAAACTGGAGTGATTCGTTTTGCAGAGCAAGTACCCTTTGAATCAAAACTGGTGCAAGGGGCAGCCAAACATCAGCTATCAGTATCAACGAGTGCGGTTAAATGAATTACAGCTTTAACACTCAACGTCTGTCGATGCGATTAATACAGCAAGGTGATTTTGACATCTTTGTGCAGCTTTATTCCGACCCTAAGACAATGCGAAAAATATGCGCCCCTTTTGAGCCGAAGCAAATCAAACAATTTTTCGAAACTGCCATTCAAAATAACCTTACCCCAACAAAAAAATACTGGGTTTGGGTCATCGAACACAATAACCAAGCAATCGGTTTACAAAGTTTATTTGCACAACAAAATCAATCGAACCGCGCAGATATAGGCATTATGTTACTAAGACAATATAACGGTAAGTTACTTGCTGAAGAGGCGACTATCGGCTTAATTAGTTTTGGTTTTAGTCAGCTTAAATTCGAACGAATTTACGCTCAATATGACAGCACCAATTATGCAACCCATAGGATTACCCAAAAGTTGGGGTTTATTAACGAACAGCCAGAAGCTGATATCACTGGTAAAAAAAGCACTAAAGGTAAAACCCAATACATCAGTAGTTATGTCACCGCAGAAACTTGGCAAAAATCACTGCCAAATCATATTAATACCTGTTAAATTGTTACCATCAAGGTAACATTGAAGCAACATTAGCTGTAATTATTAAGGCGTGAGAATACACTCCAATGAATGGATCTTTAGTTTGCGTAGGGTTAGGAATGACGCTAGGGGCGCATATTTGCCCTATTAGCAAGAGCCATATTGATAAAGCCGACGTGGTATTTTCTGGTGTCTCTAACGGTATTGTCGAGTTATGGCTTAAAGAAATGCACCCCGATGTCCGAAGCCTGCAAGTCTTCTACGATAAAGGAAAGTCTCGCCACATTACCTATAAACAAATGGTTGATGCCATGCTCGAACAAGTCAGAGCGGGTAAAAAAGTCGTTGGCGCTTTTTACGGCCACCCAGGCGTATTCGCTCAAGCTCCCCATGTCGCTATCGAACAGGCAAAACAAGAGGGGGTTGCTGCCAAGATGATCCCCGGTATTTCTGCTGAAGACTGTTTATACGCTGATTTAGGCATCGACCCTGGTCGCGTTGGTTGCCAACATTTTGAAGCAAGTCAATTTATGTTCTATCAACGCAAAATTGATGCATCTGCTTACCTCGTATTATGGCAGGTGGGCGTTGCTGGGGATAAGTCATTAGAGCGACTTGAGACAGGGCAAGCCCATAAGCAACTGCTAGTTGAGCTGTTACTTGAAACATACCCCGCAGACCATTCGGTCATATTGTATGAAGCGGCAGTGTTACCGATTGATAAGGTTCGCCAACAGCATATCCCAGTTAACGAACTAGCCCAAGTTGCTATCCATCAACATACCACATTGGTGATCCCACCTTCAGAAAGTATGAAAGTTAATACCAAATTACAAACTCGACTGCTTGAGCTTGAAGCTCAATTAAGTCACCACCAAGCAAGTTAATTTGTAAATATAAGCTGGATTTACAAGACATCATTTTAAGGAGAAAACATGTCAAACATTATTCAATTACTCGAGCGTATGGGCCAAGATGCGGACTTACAAAATCCACTTTCATTAGCGGATGCGATTTCAACATCCAATTTAACTCATGAGTTAAAACAGGCATTATCAAGTAATGACATCACTAGCTTAGAAAAGCAGCTTGATATTTGCCCTGATATTGTTTGCATGATGCTTCCTGCAGAAGGTGAAAAACCAGCAGAGGATGAAAAACCTGCTGATGAAAGCCAGCCTGAAGATACAGATAACACCATTTCAAATATCAAACTCTCAGCTTAAATAGCTATCAGCATAACTTACAGGCGAAAATAAAAATGGATCTAAAGTTGATGAAAAAGTTTGTTTTTATTTTCGCACTATTTATTTCAACATCGCTAAACGCAAATTACATCGATGATTTGTTAGTTAAGGCTGATAATCTTCGTAGTAGCCACCCAGAAACGTTTCAGACAATATTATCAGAACTAGAACAAGCACAGCTGTCTCAGCAACAACAAGGGCATTACCACTACCTGCTGGCTTATCAAAAATCATTTAAAGGTGACTTTAAAGGCGCGATAGCGCTCTATACCGATATTGTTGATAACGATCAAACATCCACGTCGATTAGATTTCGGGCAACGATATCACTGGTTAACATCTATGCTATATCGAAAGATTGGAATCAAGGCCTAAAGCATCTGCTCATTAGCCAAAGCTTATTGCCCGATATTGTAGATAACGAAAATAAACAACGTGGATTACTCATCAATGCCATTTTTTATAATCAAATTGGTCAATATGAGCTAGGTGAAGAATATGCCAGTAAGCTATCTGATTACGTCACAAAAGGCCGTAATCACTGCATGGCGGCGCAGCTTTCATTAGAAGCCAAGTCTAAGCTCAATTTACTTGACTACGACAGTCCACTTTTTAATGATGCCATTGAGTCTTGCGAGCAGGCCCAAGAGCCTGTAGTGCTGAGTGGGATTTATACCTCTAAGGCTTCATTATTAATTAAGCAAAATTATCATCAGAAAGCGTTAGTGTTATTGCTAAAACACCAATCGATGATTGAGCAAACCCAATACACCCCAATATTATCCTATTACCATGGATTGCTTGCTCAAGCCTATTTCGACTTAGGTGAAAACCAGCAGGCTAAAAAAATGGCTTTAAAGACATTAACTTATACTGAAACTTTAGGCAGTTCAGAACCAGAAGTGATTGCTAATAAAATATTGTATAGCCTTGCTGAACAAGCGAATAACCCCATTGAGGCGCTTAAATATTATCAACAATTTGCCGAAGCGGATAAGGCTTACTTGAATGATATAAAAGCCAAACACTTAGCTTATCAACTCGCAAAACATCGAGCTGCTGAGCAACAAAATAATATTGAGTTTTTACGCCAACAAAACAATTTATTATTGCTAAAACAAAAGATTGATACCGTTGAATCAGAAAATAACCGTTTATTTATCGCACTGCTCATTTTGTGTGTCACCGTATTACTAGGGATGATTTTCAGAACCAAATCGACGCAAAAGAAACTGCGTCATCTAGCGCAAAATGATGCTCTAACCGGATTGTTTAATCGTCGCTATTTCACTCAACGTGCCACTATTGCGATTGCCAGATGTAATAACCTCAAGCAGTCAGGCAGCTGTATATTGTTTGACTTAGATAGGTTCAAAAACATCAATGACAGTTATGGCCATAAAACAGGGGACTGGGTATTAAAAATGGTCGCTTCAGAGTGCAAAGAAATAGTCCGTAATAAAGATATTTTTGCCCGTGTTGGCGGTGAAGAGTTTTGTTTGTTTTTGCCCAACTGCAGCATAAGCGATGCATTAGTCATCGCTGAAACCTACCGAGCCAAACTTAATGCAATCATCACTGATGAAACAGGGTTTAATTTTGAGATAAGTGGCAGCTTTGGGGTGAGTGACTTCAGCACTTCTGGTACATCATTAGATAAACTGATTGCTGATGCTGACCATGCCATGTATCAAGCTAAGAAATCTGGCCGAAACAAAGTTTGTGCATCAACTGAAACTTATGCTGATTAATCTAGGCATCAATAAAGCCACCTTGGTCATTTAAAGCGAGGCAGTTATCAAAAAGCCTAACTACTATATACTTAAGGTGTAGTTAGGCTTTTTAGGACAAGACATAGGAATGCCAACCTTAAGGTTTTACATTCGCATCAGAAAACTAGTCTGAAAAAGTACTCCAAATCGGTGCGTGATCTGATGGTTTTTCAATAGCGCGTAAATCGTAATCTACGTCTGATTCAGTCAGCCTTGGCAACATAGGTTTGGTCACCATCACCACATCAATACGTAAACCGCGGTTATCCACAAAGCCCTTACTGCGATAATCAAACCAAGAATAACGCTCAGTGCGATCTGGGTGTAATTCACGGAAACTATCAACAAAGCCCCAGTCTTTTAATGTCGCTAACCATTCACGCTCTTCTAGTTGGAAACTACATTTTCCGCTTTTAAGCCAACGCTTGGCGTTCACTTCACCAATACCAATATCTAAATCAATCGGTGAAATATTAATGTCGCCAATAATAGCGATATCTTCATCAGGGGTATGGTTGTCAGCTAAATGCTGCATTAAGTCTTGATAGAACTTACGTTTAGCGGGGTATTTAGTCTCATGGCTGATGTTTTCCCCTTGTGGGAAATAACCATTCATCACAGTAAGAATACGGCCATTAGCTTGAGTAAACTTACCCATAATCATCCGGCGCTGTGCATCTTCTGCATCGCCACTAAAGCCTTTAATGACTTCAACAGGTTCAGCTTTTGACAGCATAGCCACACCGTAATGCGCTTTACCACCGTGATAATGTACGTGATAACCCATGGCTTCGACGTCAGCGACTGGAAATGCTTCATCGTGGACTTTGGTTTCTTGCAGGCCAATAACATCAGGCTGGTGGCTGTCGATTAACGCTTGCAGCTGATGCAAACGTGCTCGAATACCGTTGATGTTAAATGAGACGATTTTCATTACACAAGTACTCGCTTGAAAGGTTTAACAATCACACTTGCGTATACGCCAGCTGCAATATATGGGTCTTCATCAGCCCATGCTTGTGCAGCGACTAATGACTCAAAATCGGCGACTACTAAAGAACCGGTAAAGCCTGCTTCACCAGGATTTTCATTATCAATAGCAGGATGAGGGCCTGCAACAAGCAAACGACCTTCGCCAGCCAATGCTTCTAGGCGAGCTAAATGAGCAGGGCGGGCAGCCATGCGCTTTTCTAAACTGTTTTCAACATCTTGTGACGAAATCATGTACCACATAAGTAAGTTTCCTTAAGTTTATTTTGCTTGTTCAGACTCATCATGTTCCATATGTTTATACAGATACACAACGGTAATAACAGTATTGACCAGTGTTAATGCACTTAAGCCAAAGACTTTAAAGTTGACCCAGGTTTCTAGCGGCAAACTGAAGGCAACATAGATATTAGCCAAACCACAGGCAACAAAGAAGGTAACCCAATACCAAGTGACGTTGGCCCAAATGTTATCAGCACACTTCATTTCTTTGCCAAGCATGCTTTTTAAAATTGGCTTGCCAATTAACTGGCTGACAAGTAATGCGATGGCGAAGAAGGCATAGACTATGGTGACTTTCCATTTAATGAATGCGTCATCATGGAACACTAAGGTTAAGGTGCCGAAAAAGGTCACCATGGCAAAGGTGATTAAATGCATTTTTTCGACTTGTTTATAGAGCAAATAAGTCACGATAAGCTGCACGGCTGTGGCAGCAATTAGCGCACCTGTTGCAGTATAAATATCATAAAATTTATAGACGGTAAAAAAGATAACCAATGGCAGAAAATCAAGCAGTTGTTTCATTAGATGCAATAACCTAAAAGTAAGTGTTAGCAGTCCGTTTGCTAAAGGAAAATAATGGCTCAAAGTGTAGCAGTTACCGCAGCTGATCTGAAGTTGATTCGCCGTCGTTCGGCTGAACTTGGGGAAATTTTGATAAGTTTTTATTGATCGTTGAGGATCGGTATTGGCGCTGTGTATGTTTGGCCCCATTAATATAAAAAAATGCCGCAATCCTATTGGATTACGGCATATTTAGTTTCAATGTTTTGCTTTAATTAACGTCAGCTTATGTCCGTTGACTTGTAAGCTTACTCAATTAGCCCTTATGCGTCGCCGCTTTCATATTACGGGTAAATTCAGCTAACTGTTGTAGCAATGCCGCTTCATCGTGCTGGTTTCGCTCAATGATTTTCACTACAGCAGAACCTGAAATTGCGCCAGCAGCGCCAGCGTTAATAGCTTCACTGACTTGGCTTGGCTCAGCAATACCAAAACCTAATAATGGTGGCGGTGCATTATATTCAGCCAGTTTAGCGAGTATTTGATCAATGGGCTGACCAGCTTTTGACTCTGTTCCTGTTACCCCAGCACGAGATAACAAATAGGTATAGCCTTGACCTTCAACGCTGACCATTTTTAAGGTGTCGCTATCAGCATTAGGCGGGGCGATAAAAATTGGCGAGATCCCGTGTTTTTTAGCAGCTTCACTAAAGGGAGCTGACTCTTCAACGGGCACGTCCGCAATTAGCACAGAATCAACACCGGCTTGTTGCACTTTGCTATAAAACGCATCAATGCCATTAGTAAACACAAGGTTTGCGTATAACAATAAGCCAATAGGCATATCTGGGTATAACTCACGCACTTGGGTGAGCAGCGCAAAGCAATCAGCCACTGTGGTGCCAGAGTCTAGGGCACGTAAGTTTGCGCCTTGGATCACAGGGCCATCTGCTAATGGATCTGAAAACGGAAAGCCTAACTCTAATGCGTCAGCGCCGTTATCCACTAGGGTTTTAATGATGTTAAGTGATACTTCAACCGATGGATCGCCTAAGGTCACAAAAGGCACAAAAGCGCCTTGTTTTTTAGCGGCTAATTCAGCGAAAGCAGCTTGATAACGATTGGTATTATTTACAGACATGTTGATTTCCTTATTTCGCAGCATCAGCTGAAGCACGTTGTTCTAGAATGTCAGAGACGGTGAAAATATCTTTATCACCACGGCCCGAAAGGTTAACCACTAAAATGGTTTCTTTGGTTGCCTCTTTTGCTAATCGTACGGCATAAGCGATCGCGTGAGCTGACTCTAATGCTGGGATAATCCCTTCAGTGCGAGCCAATAACTGGAAACACTCTAAGGCTTCATCATCGGTTGCTGACTCATATCGAGCGCGGCCAATTGAATTTAAATAAGCATGCTGTGGACCAACAGATGGGAAATCAAGACCTGCTGACACTGAGTATGATTCTTCAATTTGGCCATCGCTATTTTGCATTAGCGGCGCTTTCATCCCAAAGAAAATACCAGTTTTACCGTGCTTTAACGGCGCGCCGTGCATTGGGGTATCAATGCCTTTACCTGCCGGCTCAACGCCAATAAGCTCAACGTCTTTTTCATCAATAAAGTCAGCGAACATGCCAATGGCGTTTGAACCTCCACCGACACAGGCAATCACGGCATCTGGTAAACGGCCTTCTTTTTTAAGAATTTGCTGTTTAGTTTCTTCACCAATCATGCGCTGAAATTCACGTACAATTGTCGGAAATGGATGCGGCCCAGCAGCTGTGCCTAATAAGTAATGTGCTTTGTCATAACTTGCAGACCAGTCACGCATGGCTTCATTACAAGCATCTTTAAGGGTACCTGAGCCTGAGGTGACAGGGATAACTTCTGCGCCCATTAACTTCATTCTAAATACGTTAGGTGATTGACGCTCAACGTCTTTAGCGCCCATGTAAACTTTACATTTAAGCCCTAATAACGCACAGGCTAATGCCGATGCAACGCCATGTTGGCCTGCTCCGGTTTCTGCAATAATTTCTTTTTTACCCATACGTTTTGCCAGTAATGCCTGACCTAATACTTGGTTAGTTTTATGGGCGCCGCCGTGGAGTAAGTCTTCACGCTTTAGGTAAATTTTTACCATTGGGTTAGGGCTTAAATTACGGGTTAATGTCAGCGCAGTTGGGCGGCCAGCATAGTTTTTCAGTAAATCAGTAAACTCTTTTTGAAACTCAGGATCTTCTTGAGCATCAACAAAGGCAGTTTCTAGTTGCTTAAGAGCAGGGACTAGAATTTGTGGCACATACATGCCGCCATATTCACCAAAATAAGGGTCTAACTTAAGCTTTGTCATGGGTATTCCTTAATGATTCTGTTTAATTTTGTTGTTTAGCAGGCGCTTTGCCATTCAGTCTTGCCTAATGGCACTAATTCTTTCTAATGGCGTTAAAGGCTAAATTAATTTTGTGTGCATCTTTAATTCCGGGCGCAGATTCAACCCCTGAATTAACATCTAAGCCATAAAAGCCTTGCTGGTTGGCTTCAAATATATTTTCGGGTGTCAGCCCACCTGCAAGCATGGCGTTATCTCGTTCAGTCGCTGTTATAACTGATGAATCGAGTAACCCTTGCCAGTTAAATGTCTCGCCGGTGCCGCCAAATCCAGCACTATTTTTACTATCGAATAAGTATCGGCCACAGCCTTGTGCTTTATCGCCAACGGTATTGGTGCTGCTTTCTACGCTCACCGCTTTCCAAATTTGGCAATCAAGCTTGGCGCTTGCGAGTAATTGTTTTAGCTCGCTTATGTCGGCGCTGGTTTCATTACCGTGTAATTGCACTACCTTTAAACCAACAGCCTTGACGGTTGCAACGATTTCAGCATTGGCTTGATTGACAAATACGCCGACAAAATGAAGTCCAATGCCTGCTTGCTGGCTTTGGTTAACAAGGTCTGCCGCGTGTTCAACGCTGACATGACGTGGCGATTTTGAATGAAAGATTAATCCGCCAAATACCGCGCCCGCTTGAGCTACCACGCTAATGTCTTCAAAACGGGTTAAACCACACACCTTATTATTGCCAAAAATGAGCTGACGACAGGCTAAATCAATATCATCTTGGGCCATAATTGAACTGCCAACAAGGTAGCCATCAACCAGTGGATTTAATCGCTTAACTTGTTGGTTGGTGTAAATGCCAGACTCACTAATAATAACTCGGTCAGCTGGAATTTGCGGCGCTAAGGCTTCTGTCATGGCAAGGTCGGTACTTAAGTCACGCAAGTTACGGTTATTAATACCGATAATAGCGGCATTAAGTTCAATTGCTCGGTCTAACTCTTGTTGATTACTGACTTCAGTTAAGGCATCTAAATTGTATTTTGCGGCTTCAGCGGCTAAAAGCTTGTATTGCTCATCATCAAGTACTGACAACATTAATAGCACTGCATCGGCGCCTTGATGAGCCGCAAGCTTGATTTGGTATGGGTCAACAAAGAAGTCTTTGCATAAAATAGGTTGGCTAACGCGAGCGCGTACTAACGGAATATAGTCTATATCGCCTTGGAAAAACTGCTCATCGGTTAATACTGAAATACCGGCGGCATATTTGACGTAAATGTCGGCAATGGCTTCAACATCAAACACAGGGCGAATGAGGCCTTTAGAAGGGCTGGCTTTTTTACATTCAAAAATATAACCGGCATTGGGTGCCTTAAGCGCATCAAACAAACTACGGTCTGAAATTTTTGGCTGTAAGCTGGCTTCAGGGTAGCGCAATTTTAATGAGGCAATATGCGCTACTTTGGTATCAACAATCTTGGTTAATACGTTTGATTCTTTATCCGCTGTATTAGCGCCAGAGTTAGTGGTAGTCATTATTTCGCATCCTCTTGTTGGCTTGCTGCAGCGAGTTGGGTTAATACTTCATAAGCTTTACCACTGTTGATGGTTTCAAGTGCTAACGCTGTGCCTTGCTGTACCGTGTCACACACACCGCTGACATAAAGCGCACAGCCGGCATTAATGGCGACAGCGTCACGATGAGCAGGTTGGCCTTCACCTTTTAAAATTGCTTGGGTGATAAGGGCATTGTCACTTGGCTCACCACCTTCTAGTGCTTTAATTTCTGCAGGCTCAACACCTAAGTCTTGTGGGGTTAATTTATAAAAACGAATTTTGCCATCATTAAGCTCAGCTACTTGGGTTTCGCCATGTAACGCAACTTCATCTAAACCGCTGCCATACACCACCATTGCACGTTTCACGCCTAAGGCATTAAGCACATTGACAATCGGCGCGATTAGTTTCGGTGAATACACCCCAAGTAACATGGCTTCAGGTTTTGCTGGATTAATCAGCGGGCCTAGAATATTAAAAATGGTGCGAGTTTTAAGGGCTTGCCTTACAGGCACAGCATGTCTTACACCGGCATGGTAATGGGGCGCAAACAAGAAACATAAACCAAAATCATCAACACATTTACTGGCAGATTCAGGGCTCATGGTTAAGGCTATGCCGCAGTGCGATAGCACATCAGATGCGCCCGATTTACTCGATACGCCGCGATTACCATGTTTAGTGACTTTTGCTCCTGCAGCTGCAGCAACAAAAGACGCGGTAGTAGAGATATTAATGGTGTTATGGCCATCGCCACCTGTGCCAACAATATCGACTACGCCTTGGCTTAACGACGATGCGCTTCGTGGGAAAGGTTTAGCCGCTCGACGCAGCGCATCTGCAGCACCTGTTATTTCATCAATGGTTTCGCCGCGCATTTTTAGCGCCACTAACATGCCCGCCATGGCGACGGGATCCATTTCGCCAGCAACAATAGCACTAAATAATTGCGCACTTTGGCCGCGAGTAAGGGCATTACCTTGGTATAGCGAGTCTAAAAGTGGTTGTAGCTCAGCCATTACAGGGCTCCTTTAACTGGTGAATCAACACTAGCTGACGTATCAACATCTGCAGATGTTTGAGTTAGGTAGGTAAGCGTTTGCGTTAATAAGGTGCTGCCTAAAGTGGTTAATATTGATTCTGGGTGAAATTGAAAACCCACCACTTTATCTTGAGGATGCAAAATTGCCATTGGCATATCATCTGTACTGGCAATGACCTCTAAACATGCCGGCACTTGAGTGGCGACTAAGCTGTGATAACGGGCAACGGGCAGAGGTGAAGGCAGGTTAGCAAATACACCTTCGCCATTATGAATGGTTGGACTGGCTTTACCATGAACGACAAAAGGAGCGCGTTCGACTTTACCGCCGTAATGCTCAACCATGGCTTGATGACCCAGACAAATTCCCAACATAGGGACTTTACCCGCCACTTTTGCAATAAGCTCCATCATGCAGCCTGCTTCGTGAGGCGCACCGGGGCCGGGAGATAATACTAATGCGGCTTTACCGTTTTCGCTTATTAGCTTTTCTGCTAAATAATCAGCACTGACATCATTACGATAAATCATCACTTCAAAGCCTAAGCAGCGGAATTGATCCACTAAGTTGTAGGTAAATGAGTCGAAGTTATCGAGTAAATATAATTTCATATTATTGTCTTGGCTGGCAGTTGTGTTTAAAAGAGTGCTCATAGTCCGCCTCCCATTTTAATTGCTGAAATAACGGCTTGTGCTTTTTGGCGGGTTTCGTTGGCTTCAGCTTGGGGATCGGAGTCAAACACCACACCCGCACCAGCTTGAATATGGGCAACATCATGTTTAACAAAGGCTGAGCGGATCACAATACAGGTATCCATATCACCTAAACCATTAAGGTAACCGACAGCGCCGCCATAACTGCCACGACGAGCTTGTTCAGCTTGTCTAACTAACTGTGAAGCACGAACTTTAGGCGCGCCAACTAAGGTGCCCATATTCATACTTGCTTGGTAGGCATGTAGTGCGTCTAAATCTTCGCGTAATTGACCTGTCACCCGACTCACCAAATGCATCACGTGAGAGTAGCGGTCAACTTTTAATAACTCGGCCACTTTACGACTGCCGCTTTGACTAATACGAGCAATATCGTTACGGGCCAAATCCACTAACATTAAGTGCTCAGAGAGCTCTTTTTTATCAAGGCGCAGTTCAAGTTCAATACGGCTATCTAAATCAAAATCAATCTGGCCATCGGCAGTTTTACCCCGTTGGCGGGTACCCGCAATTGGGTAGATTTCAACTTGATTGGTGGCGGCTTCATATTTAAGGGCGCTTTCAGGTGATGCGCCAAATAAAGTGAAATCAGGACCACGAAAGTAAAACATGTATGGACTTGGGTTAGTCAGTCTTAATGCGCGGTATGCACCTAGAGTATTAGGGCAAGGCAAGCTAAAGCTACGTGAGGGGACAACCTGGAAAATATCGCCAGCAACAATGTGCTCTTTTAAATCAACCACGGTTTGTTTAAAGGCGTCATCGCTGATATTGACTTGAGTCGGGGCATCAATACTGACCAATGGCGCAACTGCTGCCAATGTTTGGCAATTGGCTTTAAGCTGAGTAACTCGCTCAAGCAGTGACGAGGCTTGAGCTGCACTGTCGAAAAATTGATGAGTAATAATGTCGGCTTGCTGGGTTTGGTGGTCAACCAAGATTAAGGTTTCAGCTAAATAAAATAAGTAATCAGGGCAATCGTTGTCGGCATTAGGAACATCAGGTAGCGGCTCTACCGTATCAATCAAGTCATAGGCCAACACACCGCCTAAAAATAAGTCCTCAAAAGCATCACTTTGATCAGTTTGTATGTGCTGGACAAACATTCTTAAACCATCAAGGGGTGAGGTGGACTTTAAGCGGGCATCTTCATCTTGTAGCTCTTTGGCTTTAGCAAGATGAATGGTAATAACATTATCTTGGCGTTGTTGCTCACTGGATTGGAAAAAGTTACTGATTGGCGTAAGTAAGCTGGCGCCGTTATCAGTTAATGCAGTAAAGGTGAGCTGGTAACCATCACAGCGGACCATCATGGCTGCATGGGTCAATACAATACTTTTAAGATGATCTTTGCTTTCTATTTCTGCTGACTCTAACAACATAGTATGCGGCGCATTAGCAGTAATATGCTGATAAAGACTAAGCGGGTCAGCGTGATATGCTAAGGTCTGCTTTTGGGTTACCACATGGGCAAATTGATGTTCCATAATGCTTATTGCGCCTCGCTTATAGTGTGCTTTTTCATACTCTGTTCTCTTCATTTTAGCTTGGATTGCGTTAGTTTTATTGGAGAGTGCAAGCCGTAAATAGCAAAAAAGCCCACATCTCTGCGGGCTTTTTAGTAAAATCTTGTGTTATTTAAATAACCACAACGCTTCACACCACCCGTTAATTTGGGAAGTGCCACCACCAACTGATGTTTAACGCGTTAAAGTTTGTCATTTAAAAAGGTTCTCTTTATGTCATTTGCAGGTCATTTCACTGCGAAGTCATTTATAATGGGTTTTATATTCTGTAACTAGCTATAGAAGACCTTAGCTGGCTTATAAAGTCAATTGAATATTTCTCAAATTTATTATTTTTTTACAACTAGCGACTAAAGCAGTAGCAATTTGATGTATATGTAGCAAATAAACGCTAGATGGCTAAGCATTCTAACAAAGTTTAAAGTACAATAACCTAATGATAACAGACTCCCTATTGGCCGATCTTCACAGCCACACGACCGCATCTGACGGCGTACTCACTCCAGCTGAACTTGTTGAACGTGCCATTGATAAAGGCGTGCAAATGCTCGCTATTACTGATCATGACACCGTTGCTGGATTGGCTGAAGCGCATCAATACAATAACCAACATTCCACGCCATTAAAACTTATTAATGGCGTTGAAATTTCAACTCGTTGGAATAACTTTGATATTCATATTGTCGGTTTAAATTTGGATATTACCGATGCTGCGCTACTTGCGTTTTTAACAAACCAACGTGAATTACGTGAGCAACGGGCTAAAGACATTGGTATTCGTTTAGCTAAGGCGGGTATTGAAGGTGCGTATGAAGGCGCACAAAAATTTGCAGCAGGCGCAGCTATCAGTCGAGGCCATTATGCGCGCTGGTTAGCTGAAAAAGGCTATGCCAAAGATATGCCGAGTGTTTTTAAACGGTATTTAGCCCGCAATAAAACCGGTTATGTTCCCAATAATTGGGGCGATATGGCCAGCGCGATTAATATTATTCACCGTAGTGGTGGCGTTGCGGTATTAGCTCACCCAAGCGGGTATAAGCTATCTGCTAAATGGCTTAAAAAATTAGTCCGTGAATATAAAGAAGCGGGCGGTGATGCGATGGAAGTCGTATTAGGACAACAAAGTATTGATGATAGAGCCAACTTGGTCGCATTAAGTCATTTGAATAACCTAATGGGGTCAATTGGCAGTGATTTTCATTTTCCAAGTAATTGGATTGAGTTGGGTAAAAATTTATTCCAACCTGCTGGAATACAGTGGGTGTGGCAAGCAGAATCTTGGACGGAGCGAACATGAGCCAATTTTTTTATATACATGATGAAAACCCGCAGGCGAGATTAATTAGCCAAGCGGTTAATATTTTAAAACAAGGTGGGGTGATTGTTTATCCTACCGATTCAGGTTATGCACTGGGCTGCATGATCGGTGAAAAAGATGCCATGACCCGTATGGTGCGCATTCGTAAGATTGATAACGACAATAAT
This sequence comes from Shewanella sp. 10N.286.51.B2, assembly GCF_041469265.1. Taxonomy (NCBI): domain Bacteria; kingdom Pseudomonadati; phylum Pseudomonadota; class Gammaproteobacteria; order Alteromonadales; family Shewanellaceae; genus Shewanella; species Shewanella sp. 10N.286.51.B2. Next base: position 3,657 of record NZ_JBFRKH010000075.1, on the reverse strand, counting down.
TTTTCGTTAATGTGTCGCGATTTATCAGAATTAGCCAATTTCGCTCGAGTGGATAATCAAGCTTACCGCTTATTGAAAAGCTGCACACCTGGGCCTTATACCTTCATCTTTAAAGCCAGTAAAGAAGTGCCGCGTCGACTACAATGTGACAAGAAAAAGACCATTGGTATTCGTGTGCCAAACAATTTAATTGCACTGGCATTATTGGAAGCGTTAGAAGCGCCAATTATGTCTACCAGTTTAGTGATGCCAGATGCAGAATTTGCTGAGTCTGATCCTGAGCATATTCGAGATATTTTAGAGCACAATGTCGATGCTATTATTCATGGTGGTTACCTTGCTGAAAATCAAACCACGGTTATAGATATGTCTGAAGGCGATATCGATATAATTCGTCAAGGCGCCGGCGATACCAGTATTTTTGAATAACCCTTGCAACGGTTGAATGCACAAGTTTGATTGATAGTGGTTTCAACCACAGTCAATAGTGCGTATAATCGCGCGTTTGGTAATTTCTCGCTAAAATTAGATGCAGATATTTGCTGAATACTTAGTTGATATAAGTTTAATCTTTGTGAAATACAACAGATATAGCCAAACAGTAGTAATGTAGTTTAATAAGTTATTTGACTTAGAAAGCTGATTTTAATCATTAAATTAAGGGACGACAATGCAAGGTATCCAGAAAAGTTTACCTTTAGCGGTTGTTCGAGGCGAAGCGTTTGACGCAATGCCTAATGATTTATTCATTCCTCCTGAAGCCCTTGAGGTGTTTTTAGAAACATTCGAAGGCCCGCTAGATTTATTGTTGTACTTAATTCGTAAGCAAAAACTCGACGTTGTTGACTTACCAATAGAAAAAATCACCAGCCAATATTTAGCTTATATTGAAATTTTAACCGAAGCGCGAATAGAGCTTGCCGCTGATTATTTAGTCATGGCAGCCACATTAGCCGAGATAAAATCACGACGACTGTTGCCTAAAATGGCAACCGAAGAAGACGATGATGAAGATCCTCGGGTAGTTTTGATTCGTCAATTGAAAGCTTATGAAGTTATCAAACAGGCATCAGCTGATTTAGATGAACTTCCGAGGCTAGAGCGAGATGTATTTTTAGCGAAAGCGACACTCTCGCCCAATGTAAAACCAATGGTGATGCCACCTGAAGTGTCTTTAGTTGATATTGCTCAAGCATTTTCAGAGGTACTCAAAAGAATTGATGCCAACGAACATCACCATGTAAAACGCGAGCTATTATCGACCCGTGAACGCATGAGTCAGATATTAGCTTTACTATCGACCGAGCATTATGTGCCATTTACTGATTTATTTGACATTAGTGAAGGCCGAGCTGGCGTGGTAGTGAGCTTTTTAGCTTTAATGGAACTGGTTAAAGAGCTATTGGTTGATTTGGTTCAAAACGAGCCGTTAACCCCCATTTATGTCAAAGCGTTTTAAGCTGCATTGCACAAGATACGATAAAGGATGACCATGCAAATAAACATGATTCAATTAAAACAATTAATCGAAGCCAGTTTATTTGTGTTGGGTAAACCACTAACCGTAAAAGCATTAAAAGACACAGTATTAGTGAAATTTGATGTCTCTCGAGCACGCATTAAAGAATGCCTCGATGAATTACAACAAGATTATCAAGAGCGTGGGGTACAACTGGTCGAAGTGGCTGGTGGTTATCGCTTTCAAACCCAAGAGCTGTTAAGTGAATTCTTACAACCATTGTGGCAAGAGAAATCCCCTAAATATTCACGTGCGACCTTAGAAACCTTAGCAGTAATTGCATACAGGCAACCAGTTACTCGCGGTGATATTGAATATGTAAGAGGTGTGGCCGTCAGCAGCCACATAATAAAGAGTTTAGCTGATAGACACTGGGTAAAAACAGTGGGTCATAAAGAAGTGCCTGGGCGACCGGCACTCTATGCCACCACCAGTGAATTTTTATCTTATTTTGGCTTGAAAACCCTAGCAGACTTACCGTCGCTATCGGATGAAGAGTCATTGCAGGCGTTATTTGAGAAAGTCTCAATGGCGTCACAACAAACAGAAGAGTCGAACTAGATGAGCGAAAAATTGCAGAAAGTCTTGGCCCGTGCAGGCCATGGCTCCCGTCGTGAGATGGAGGCATGGATTGCTGCAGGCCGTGTTAGTGTAGACGGAGAAATTGCCAACTTAGGTGATCGCGTTGAAGCAGAAGCTAAAATCCGTATCGATGGCCGTGCTATAACCATCAAAACCGAAGATGACATTATTTGTCGTGTGTTGGCATACCATAAGCCAGAAGGTGAAATTTGTAGTCGTAAAGATCCTGAAGGCAGAACAACGGTTTTCGAACGTTTACCGACAATACGTGACTCACGTTGGGTAGCGGTAGGGCGTTTGGATATCAATACTTCAGGTTTACTGTTATTTACCTCTGATGGTGAACTAGCTAACCGTTTAATGCATCCATCAAATGAAGTTGACCGTGAATATGCGGTGCGCACATTTGGTGATGTACCTGAAGCGGCAGTTCAACGTCTTCGTAAAGGCGTGACATTAGAAGATGGTCCTGCCAACTTTGATACCATCAAAGCTGCTGGTGGTGAAGGCCTTAATAAATGGTGGCATGTGACCCTAAAAGAAGGGCGTAACCGCGAAGTTCGCCGCTTATGGGAATCACAAGAAGTGCAAGTTAGCCGTCTTATCCGTATTCGTTACGGCATGGTTGAGCTACCTAAGTCACTACCTCGTGGCGGTTGGGTTGAACTGGATATGGAGCAAGTAAACTACTTGCGGCAAGTTGCAGGTCTAGAGCCTGAAACTCGCACCATGTTAGGTACTGATAAACACAGTGTCGCTCGTGCTAAAGTGAAAGGCGCTAAGATCCGCCGAGCCGTGCGTAAGCACAAAACTACCGCAGCGCGTCCTAAATCAAACCGCCAGCGTAGTTAATACGTTTTAGTACGTGCTTGTTTGACACAAAAGGCCACACTATGTGGCCTTTTTAATACCTAAAACCTCTGCCTACTTATTAAAACACCCGTAATAAAGCATTATTAGTTAGTCATTTCGTGGTGTTTTGCTATTAATCTCATAATTCCCTATCGCTAACTTGAAACTGTGATATCTGCTAACTATATTTAATGTTGATGATTTTTTCATCAATTACGTACACTTACAGTTAAGGGAGTATTCAATGAAAAAGTTAATCGGTGCCATCTTTGTGTGTCTTATCTATGGCTGTGCTTCATCGCCAGCAACCTGGAAAGGAATGTCAGAAAGAGATATTGCAGATTGGAAAGCGATAGGCTTTGATGCAGCTAAAGCTCAAAAATGGAGTAAGAGCGGCTTTAATGCTGAACAATCACAGCAATGGAGCGAAGCGAGCTTTAATGTTGAGTCAGCAGCTGAATGGTCAAAAGAGAAATTTAATCCAGAAGAAGCGGGTACATGGAAGCAGTCAGGGTTTGAATTAGAAGATGCCATAGAAGATCGAGCTAAAGGCCTAACGCCAGTAAAAATGGATAACTAGTATCAGATCGCAAATAGTGAGTACGAAATGGCAGCACAAACCACAAAATTGCTGCCGAAATAGTCAAACAGAAAGATAATGACAATTTATGCTTTACACCAGACAGTGAGATAGCTATTATCTC
>NZ_JBFRKH010000074.1:62745-88341 GCF_041469265.1 Shewanella sp. 10N.286.51.B2 | reverse complement strand
CAAACTCCGTTTGGATTAACATCGTGGGTTTTCCACCCACACCCGACCAAAAGGGTATCAACAGCAATACCCTCTTGGATCACCCTGCCGCCCCTAACGAAAAATGCTGAAAAGCGCATAGTTTTCGATGGGGATCGATCCAGCTTTTAACTTCGTTTGTAGACTGCTTCGGTCTTATTCGAAAATGCTAACGCTTCCGATGGTGCATCCCTGCACCGCGAAAGCTATGCTCACATCCATGTGAGCATCACGCTATTTTCTTCAACGCCCTCAATTCAAATTGAGCCTTTTGGATTTTTAGCTTTATATCTTTTTAATCTTTTATTTGGCACGAATACAGTCAAATCGAAGAAGCAATAATCCCAGTGTAGATGCAGCAGCGAACTTCTGACTGCCAAGGATGGCGGGAATGTCATTATTTGTCGGGAACAAATATGACCAAAACATGGCGAAGTTTCACAGTGTGAAACGCTCTGAGCGAGAGGCATGGATGCCGAACTGGCCGTTTAACATGGATGTTATTTGTTTTCGCAAAGCCCACATGGATGCGTTTGCGGCGTGTCTTGGATATATCAAAATCAATGTTAGCTTTGTGTGATAAAAACAACGACAGAATTGCATATTATAGAAATTAATTATGCAGAAAATAGAATTTAAAAACGTCAACAGTAAAAATACAAAAAACTTAGTTCTTATTGTATTTCTGGCGAGTAGTTCACAATTACCACTGTTATAAAAGTTATTATTAATAATAAAAACTCTTCTTCATTAAAATATATAATAGTTAAACATATACTAATTAATGAATATATAAATTGACCTGTAATATAACTTTAGAATAAATATGACTTCAATCTCAAATCCGAATAATAAAAGTAGTAGTAAAGTTTACATCCCTTCATGACAATGTAATCTATAAATCTAATTTATAGATTACTACATTATGAAAAAAATAATTTTTAACATTTCTATCTTTCTATTTACTTATATCATTATAAATTCAGTTGCATCTGCCCAGGATATGAAAAGCCTTCGGGGAGAGACTATGGGTAATAAATATAAAGTTACTTGGTTAGAAACTAAAATATCTGCAAAAAGAATGGCTGATATTAGAAGTCAAATAGAACAACGTCTAGATGATGTGAATCAATCAATGTCAACTTGGCGTAAAGACTCTGAAATCAATAAAATAAACAACTCACCTAAAGCTACACCCATACGCATTAGTTATGACATGAATCACGTCATAACTAATGCTATTCATGTTGCTCAACTCACTAATAATGCACTGGATATCACAGTTGGGCCTTTAGTTAATTTATGGGGGTTTGGCCCTGATGGCCAAGTCACTGAGTTACCATCAGAACAAGCAATCGAAGCAGCCATAAAATCCACCGGAATTAGCAATATAACCCTTAAGAATCAGTATCTCACAAAAAACGCGGCCAATCTAAAAATTGACCTTTCAGCTATAGCAAAAGGTTACGGTGTCGATGTCGTAGCTGACGTATTGGAACGCAATGATATTCATGACTATCTAGTTGATATTGGCGGGGAGTTAAGAATTAAGGGATTAAATGCTAGCCAACAGGCTTGGAAGGTGGGAGTTGATAAACCCTTTGCTTATTCAACAGGACAAATGGAAATTATCACCCCTGGGGACTCCGCCGTCGCGACATCGGGGAACTACCGTAAATATTTCGAAAAAAATGGCCACTACTACTCGCATTTAATTGACCCTAGAACAGGAAAACCCGTATCTCATACCGTTGTTTCAGTCACGGTAATTGAAAAAAATTCTATGACAGCTGATGCATTGGCTACCGCCTTTATGGTGCTCACTGTTGAGGAATCATTGGCTGTTGCCAATGAACACAATATCCCAATCATGATCATTGAGGATAAGTTTGGAGAGTTGATTACTCACCATTCAGAAAGCTTTGAAAAATATATTAAAGAATAGTTTTAAACTATTAACAGGAAAAATGATGAAGAATAAATTTAAACTAAGTGTATTATGTATTGCTGTATTAGGTATGACTGCCTGTAGTGATGATGATAAAGATACATCTGGGCTTGAAAGCCAAATAAAACAGCTTGAACAACAAAATGCTGAATTAAACTCTCAAAATACAGAATTAAGTTCAAAAAATGAATCATTAGCAGAAGACAATGCTAATTTAACAACTAAAACTGAAGAACTTCAGGATAAAGCAGTAGGCTACATTTCTACTTTCAACCAACAATGCGCTGAAGAAGGCGTAATGTTTGATTATATTGACCCGAATGCGCCAGCAGAAGAAGCTCCGCAAATGTCCGCCTTTGCTTCAGCGATGGCAGCTAATGAGTGTTCTAGTTGCCACACTTACGACAATGATGATCCCGTTGAGATTCCTCATGGAAATTATGGAAGTTGTAGTAATTGTCATGATGGCCACAATGAAACACCACCTGTTGATCCGGGTAATCCACAGGATCCAACGTTCCCACAACCTGAACCAGACGACAGTCTCGTTGATGGAAAAACTGGGGCATCGGGTTCTTTCTACTACGGCAGCTCTTCATTCCTAAACGCTGACTATTTAGCACAAAGACTCAATGGTAGTATTTACAACTACGAGTGGGTAGAAGCCACAGAAAGTGGTGAAAATACCGCTAAGACATTGAAAACAGCTTGTGGTTTAGAAAATCGTGAATTTATTAAAGACATGTACCCTAACGACGGTAAAGAGTACAAACTAAACGGCTTTAATAACCAAATGGGTTCTAAATTAATTTCCACTGTTAGTAAATTTACTGATGAAGAAACAACTGAAGAAGTTGAATTGCCTAATGTTGCTATTTTCGGCTACGGCATGAAACTAGAAGATAATGGTAACTATTACGCCTCGATGAATATTGGTAAGAATAACACTTGTTATAATTCAGTTATGCATGGTGACGTTCGATTGGCATATTACGAATACTCACCAATGCTATCAAGTAAGCCTGATCGTAATATGGGTGCTCGAATTTTAGGTACTATTGATTACGAGCGTACAGCACTAAAAGGATTTGACTGGGTTACTGAAGTTCCAGGACTTGGTGCTGGAGAAGACTTTACTCCATCGGATGTTGACTGGACAAACGTTGGTTCTTGTTCATTAGTGATTAAAGTTGAAGGTATTATTCCTCTAGGATAATTCACACATTGCGATATAAAAAAGCTGAAACCTAGGTTTCAGCTTTTTTTATTTTTGAAAACTTACTTTTAGTAGCTCATTTTTAGTTAGCTTGTTTATCTTTAATTAACGCCAAGCCTTTCAAACTAAACACTAGCCACCAAAGTCATCTAGCAAGATATTTTCTTCTTCAACACCTAAGCTTTCTAGCATGCTGATCACAGAGGAGTTCATGATTGGAGGGCCACACATGTAGAACTCACAATCTTCTGGCGCTTTGTGATTCTTAAGATAGTTTTCCAATAATACCGTATGAATAAAGCCGGTATAGCCGGTCCAGTTATCTTCAGCTAAAGGCTCTGACAAAGCTACATGCCATTCAAAGTTGTCATTTTCAGCGGCTAAGGTATCAAAATCATCTTGGTAAAAAATCTCTCGCGCTGAACGCGCCCCATACCAAAAAGACATTTTACGTTTCGTTTGCTTACTCTTAAGTTGATCAAAAATATGCGAACGCATCGGCGCCATACCTGCACCACCACCAACAAACACCATTTCTGCGTCTGTTTCTTTGACAAAAAACTCACCGAAGGGCCCTGAAATAGTTACCTTGTCGCCAGTCTTTAGATTAAAGATATATGACGACATTTGCCCTGGTGGTAAATCATTGCTTGGCGGCGTAGCAATACGCACATTCAGCATGATGGTGCCTTTTTCATCAGGGTAGTTCGCCATTGAATAAGCACGCAATACATCTTCATCAACGGTTGAAACTAGGCTAAATAAGTCGTACTTATCCCAGTCATCACGATATTGCTCAGGAATATCAAAATCAGCGTATTTCACCTCATGGGCAGGGGCTTCAATTTGAATATAACCACCGGCTTTGAAATGAACATCCTCCCCTTCAGGGACTTTCAGCAGCAGCTCTTTAATAAAGGTCGCTTGGTTGTCATTAGAAACTACCTCACATTGCCACTTTTTAACCCCAAAGATCTCTTCATCCACTTCTAGTTCCATGTCGGTTCGCACCGCAACCTGACACGCTAACCGGCAGCCTTCTTTGGCTTCTTTTTTGGTGATGTGGTCAAGCTCTGTGGCTAAGATATCACCGCCACCTGATTTCACTGTGACCCGACATTGGCCACAGGTGCCGCCACCGCCACAGGCCGATGGAATAAAAATACTGTTGCTCGCCAGTGCGCCAAGCAGTTTATCACCAGCAGGTGTGCACACACTTTTGTCTGCATCACCATTAATGCCGATGGTGACATCACCCGTACCCACCAATTTGCTTTTGGCGAATAAAATTATCATTACCAGCAAACTTACCACTATGGTAAACATGCCTATGCCAATTGCCATTTCCATTAAATGCACCTTCTCAACAGTTGCTGATAACAAGCAGTCTCATGGGTCAGTTTTACCAAAACCACTGATTCAAGCATGAGTGAGTCATCTATAAGCGAATTCAAATTTGTTTGCATTTTCACGCCTTACAAAGTGATGCCAGCAAATGACATAAAACCTAATGCCATTAAACCTGTAGTAATAAAGGTAATGCCAATTCCTTGCAGCCCTAGTGGGATAGCATGAAATTTCATCCGTTCACGCAGCCCGGCAAGTAAGACAATGGCCATCGCCCAGCCCACTGCACTACCTGCTGCAAACACCACAGATTCGCCTAAGTTATAATCACGGTTGGCCATGAAAATAACCCCAGCAAAAATGGCACAGTTCACCGTTAGTAGCGGTAAGAAAATACCTAAAGATTGATACAGAGTTGGAATGTATCTTTCTAAAAACATCTCCAAAATCTGCACTAAAGCGGCAATCACCCCAATAAAGGTAATTAACTGTAAGTAGCTTAAGTTAAGCTCAGGGAAGCCTGCCCATGCCAGTGCACCTGGCGCAAGGATATTCACGTAAATCAGCTGATTTACCGGTACGGCTAATACCATCACCACAATCACTGCAATGCCCAAACCAAATGAGGTTGAGACCTTTTTAGACACCGCGAGGAAGGTACACATGCCTAAGAAAAAAGACAGTGCCATGTTGTCGATAAAGGCCGCTTGAATAAATAAATTAATATAGTGTTCCATTGCCATTATCCTCTCTTACGCTGCACAACATTGATCGCCCAAATCATCACGCCGATCAAAAAGAATGCGCTTGGTGGCAAGGTGAACATTTCATTGGCAAGATACCAACCACCGTTTTCGATAGTGGTAAATATCTCTTTGCCAAATAAGGTTCCGCGTCCTAGTAGCTCACGCACAAAGGCGACACTTAATAAAATCACCCCGTAGCCCATGGCATTACCTAGCGCATCAACAAATGCCAAATGCGGTGGGTATTTCATCGCAAAGGCTTCTGCGCGGCCCATGATGATACAGTTGGTAATAATCAAACTGACAAATACAGATAACTGCTTTGAAAGCTCATAAGCCACGTCCTGCAACACCATATCAACGATAATTACCAAAGAGGCAATCACGGTCATTTGCGCAATAATACGCACGCTGCTAGGGATAAAATTGCGAATGCTCGAAATGATCACATTGGAGCACACTAAAACAAAGGTCACCGCCAGTGTCATTACCAATGCGGTTTGCATTGAATTACTCACAGCCAGTGCAGAGCAGACCCCTAGCACTTGCATCGCCACTGGGTTATTGGCAAAAATCGGTGAGGTCAGAATTTGTTTAGTTGAGATAGTCGTACTCATTATTTCGCCTCCGTAGTGGCAAACTGGTTAAGAAAGGTTTGATAACCTTCTACACCAAACCAAAATTCAACCGCACGTTGAATGCCCATGCCCGTTCGGGTTGCGCCACTAACGCCATCAACACCGTGAATATCGCCAGCTTTAGCACCGCCTTTGATAACCTTGATGGAAATTTTGCCTTTATCATCAAATAGCTGCTTACCTTTCCATAAGTCAGTCCACTGGGGATCTGTTACAAAATCAGCAATACCAGGGGTTTCACCGTGTTCGTAGAAAATAATATTCTCAACGGTATTTAAATCAGGCTTAAGGGCTAAATAACCATAAATCATCGACCACAGTCCTTTACCATAAATGGGCATCACCACACTGGATAATTGACCATTAGCGTCAAAGACTTCAAATACGCGGATATTATCCGCACGGCTTTTAATTTTGGCGGTATCTTTTTTAGGTTTTGATGATGTATCTGGGTTTATCGCTGCCATACGCTCATCAAAATCAAGTAGATTGTCATGATCAACAAACTCACCCGACTCTAGATTGACCATTTTAGGGCTTACTCTTTGTTCAAATAATTCCCTAAAATCGCCGCTGCTGATATCAATATTGGCGGCCCGTAATACAAACTGCTGCACTTCATCACGCTTTTTAACCAGCTTACGTTCTTTTAAAATTTCAGCGGTACCGGTGATCATAAACGAACAGACTAAACTCAGGCTGATGATAAAAATCATCGTGCCAGCTATGCTATCTTTCTTAAAGGCCATGGCGTTTTAGTCTCCGTTTAATGTTGGCACGAGCCACCAGATAATCGAATAATGGCGCCCATAGATTTGCGAACAATATCGCCAACATGATCCCTTCAGGCAATTTCACGTTCAACACCCGGATCAGCACCGTCATAAAGCCAATTAATGCGCCATAGGCGTATCGACCACTGCGGGTATATGAGGCGGTCACTGGATCGGTTGCCATAAACATCATCCCCAGTGCAAAACCACCGGTAACTAAATGCCATGTCCACGGCATAGAAGCCATAGAGCTTTTCGCAGGTCCAACTAAGTTAAACAATATTGCTGTAGCGATCATGCCGAACATAACCCCAGCAACCACTCGCCAATCTGCCACTCGAGTTAGCAGCAATACACCGCCGCCAATCAAAATAGCTAAGGTGCTGGTTTCACCAATAGAGCCTGGAGTGAAGCCTAAAAATGCATCTATCCATGCAGGATCTGATAAGGCGCTAATCCAGCTAACATCGGCAAACATATTCGCGCGACTGGCTGCAGCTTGGGTTAAGGTGGTGGCACCTGAAAAACCATCAGCAGCAACAAATTGGCTTAAGGCTGCGACTTCTGTGGGGTAGGCAAAATAGATAAAGGCATAACCGGCTAACGCAGGGTTTAAAAAGTTATAACCCATGCCGCCAAACATTTCTTTGGCTACGATAACCCCAAAGGTCACTCCTACAGCAATAATCCATAAGGGTGTCGATACCGGCACTATGATAGAAAACAGTAATGCTGTAATAAAGAAGCCTTCATGTAATTCTTGGCGCCGCACTTTGGCAAAAACCACTTCCCACACTAAACAGACAAACAAGGTCATTAGGTAAATTGGCACATAATAACTCGCACCATAAGCCATTAAGCTGACAAAACCTGATTGTTCGGTTAACTGGCCAAACAGCATTGAAAACAAGCCAGCCTGCCAAGCCTCAGGTTGAGTTGCCCCAGCCATGATGGCAATTTGCGCTTGTAAGCCTAGGTTGTACATCCCAAAAAATATGGCGGGCAGTAAACACATACCCACAATATGCATGGTACGTTTTACATCAATGGCATCACGAACATGCACTTTACCTTTGGTACTGCGGCCACGAGCAATCCACAAGGATCGCAAGTAACTTTTCATCGAGTCGCCATGAGCATAATAGCGATCTTGATGATCCGGTTTCTTTTGTTGCTGACTCATTAACCTTCCCTCTCGATGATATCTAGGCAAGCACGTAACTCTTTACCAAAGTCATACTTTCCGGGACAAACAAAGGTACAAAGTGCTAAATCTTCTTCGTCTAATTCTAAAGCGCCTAATAGCTGTGCTTCATCGGTATCTCGCACCACCAGATCTCTCACCAACAAGGTCGGTAAAATATCCAAAGGCATAACGCGGGCAAGCTGACCAAAAGCCATCATCGCACGAGGAGAGCCACCTGCATGGGTGGTAAAATCAAACAGTTTTTTAGTACGGCTAAAACCTGACATCATGATACCTGTCAGTGAGAACTTTTCTTTATTACGGCGCACCCAAGGTAATAACTCGTGACGGGCGTTTTCAGTTAGTACACAAACTTGATTATGATAACGACCTAAATAGTTATAAACCCCAACGGCGGTATGGCCACAAAGTACGGAGCCCGATACCACCCGTGAGTGAATATCTTCAATTTCATTTTCGACTAGCTCACCCAAGTCTGCCCCTAATTGGGTCCGCAGTAACCTTGGTTTTAACACATTGGGTCCAGCAAATGACACCACTCGCTCATTAAATAGCTCACCGGTTTGAAACAGCTTGCCAACGGCAATCACATCTTGATAGCCAATATGCCAAACTACCCGCTCAACACTTACTGGATGCAGCAGATGGATATGAGTACCCACCAGCCCAGCGGGATGAACGCCGCCAAATTGATATGACTCAACTTGAGCTAAATCATGGCCGGGTAACGCCTCACCTTGATCATGACACAGCATCACTTTACCATCGGTTAACCGGGTTAGTGCCTGCATTCCCACAGCAAATGCTTGTGGCTGCTCAGCGATAATCACGCGAGGATCGGCCGCTAACGGATTACTGTCCATGGCGGTCACAAAGATTGCCGATGGCCTAGTATCTAACGCGGGAATTTTTGAGAAAGGGCGGGTTCTTAATGCCGTCCATAACCCACTGTTAACCAGATTGGTTTGCACCGCTTCGCGGGATAATGCCAAAACATCATCGCTAGTAGCAAAACTCACGGCTTCATCGCCTTCGCAACGGATCACCACTGATAATAGCACCCGTTTTTCGCCCCTGTTTATGGCAATCACTTCGCCACTCGCAGGGGCAGTAAAGGTCACTCCGGCAATCTTTTTATCTTGAAAAAGCGCTTGGCCTTTTTTAACGATATCACCTTCTTCAACCAACATAGTCGGCTTTAAACCAACATACTCTTCGCCTAATATGGCAACTCTGGTTGGCTTTGCTGTGACGTCGATTATTTGTTGCGGCTCACCCGCGATAGGCACATCGAGGCCCCGTTTAATTGTTATAACCTGATTTGAGGATCCAGCCATTACTTGTAACCTTTAAAATTCAGATACCACATAATAAATAGATTTGTGACCTAAATCCGCTATTAAGGTCACACCTTTTAAATAAATTGTGAAATAAATGTACTAATAACACCTAAATTCGACCAAAAATTTGAACCAAGACCGATATTAAATTTCAAAACAGGAACTAAAGCACAAAAAACAGCATCCAAAACGCTACCCAATGCTGAACTACCCCATGTATCACAATTTAACATAGACACAGTTCACATTAATCTCAATAAAAGCTGTATAAGAATTACAGAAATCAAAATTTGCTAGGTAAGCACTGAGATAATAATTAAGTTTGAAGCAATAAGAATGACAAATATGGGATAAGTATGAAATGAACATGTTAATGGCAAACCTGAGCAGCTAAAGACAAAAAATGGCCAAGACTGTCGTCTTCGCCATTTAAATTCATGCGGTCAAAATTATCGGTAAATATAGCTTAAGATCAAATCCGCTAAATACTCACTTGAGACTGAATTGGTGCAGCTGAGTACTCTTGAGGATTAAACCAATTGAGGCTGTCTGCCAATGACACCACCTCACCGATAATCATCAATGCTGGCATTTGCAAAGCAGGATCTGCAGCCAGCTGCGATAACTCACTTAACTTACCGATAAAGCGCTGTTGAGATGCGGTCGTCGCCTTAGAAACAATAGCCACAGGCGTATCACCATCACGGCCACTACTCATTAATCCATCACGGATAATCTCTGCGTTCAAAATGCCCATATAAACCACTAAGGTATTATTTGGATTTGCATAACCTTGCCAGTCCATCGGCCGACTTTGTAATTGGCAATGACCAGTAATAAACGTCACTCCTTGAGCAAAATCTCGGTGGGTTAATGGAATGCCAGCATAAGCAGCTGTGCCACTAGCAGCAGTAATACCGGGGACAACCTCAAAAGCAACCCCTGTTTCTGCTAAGGTTTGCAGCTCCTCACCGCCACGACCAAAAATAAACGGATCACCACCTTTAAGGCGTACCACGTTTTTGCGAGTGTAAGCTTTTGTCACCAGTAACTGATTTATTTCATCTTGCCCAGCACTATGCTTGCCAGCACGTTTACCCACAGCAATTTTTTCAGCGCTTTGTGGGATTAAATCTAAGATGTCTTGGCTAACGAGGGCATCGTACAGGACAGCATCGGCTTGCTTTAACACCCGATAAGCTTTGAGGGTGAGCAGCTCAACATCTCCAGGCCCTGCACCGACTATCCAGACTTTCCCTTTGGCCCCTTGACCCGGTATCGAAACCAATTCCATTTTTCAAAACCCCACAATGTTTACTTAGCATCAAATATAGCCCTTTATATATTCCATATATAATAGATAATGCTTAGCTTTTATTCCATTTAGTTATATGAGACCTATTAAGTGGCATTTAAAAACCTTGGTAAACTAGCTGCACAGTTACCATACAAAGCCCAAGCTCAAATCATCAGTACTTTTCATTTTTAACCATAGTGTTAGTCTAGAAAAATATAATTAAAGGGAGCTTTTAATGAAACCAACATGGATCCGATTATGGTTTAGCGCAGCCATTGGTTTAGGAGTAAGCCAAGTGGCTTTAGCTGAAGACTCACTCGTTGATGAAAGAGTAAAAGACGAGCTTAAAACTTCAGAGGAGCGCTTTGTCATTACCCCCCATAAAGTTAATTACATTTTGCCATACACCTATAATGACAACCCTAACACTGACCCATATACAAACTTTACAACCAATGACGACAATGAAGAAGTCATCGATAACGCTGAGGCTAAGTTTCAGATAAGCTTTAAATTCCCGCTGTGGTATAACGTTTTTGGCGACAATGGCCACCTCTATTTCGCCTATACCAACCAGTCTTACTGGCAAGTCTATAATAAAGAAATTTCCTCCCCTTTTAGAGAAACTAATCATGAACCGGAAATGTTCATGCTATTCAATAATGACTGGCAAGTGGCAGGGTTAACAAATTCGTTTTGGGGTGTAGGGGCTGTGCATCAATCTAATGGTCAATCTGGTTCACTTTCACGCAGTTGGAATCGAATTTACGGCACCATGGTATTTGATAGAGGCCCTTTTGCATTAGGTCTAAAGGCGTGGTGGCGGATCCCTGAAGATGAAAAAGCAACACCCAGCTCGCCTGAGGGTGATGACAACCCCGATATTGAAGACTATATGGGCAACTTTGAGTTAACAGCCGTCTATGGCCTTGATGAGCATATGTTTACCTTAATGGGGCGCAATAATTTACAACACCCAAATAAAGGCTCCATTGAGTTTACTTGGAGCTATCCGATATTAGGCAATTTACGCTTATATACCCAGTACTTTAATGGCTATGGCGAAAGTATGATTGACTATAATCATCATAATCAGCGCATTGGGATCGGGGTTTCGATTGGTGATATTCTTTAAAATAGGCCATCACAAACAATAAAAACAACCATAAAAACAACAATAAAAACAATAAAAAAGGTGAAGCTGCAGTTATATACAGTTCACCTTTTTTGTTATCAATACCCGACTAGCTTGTTAGCAACTTAGTAAGCTTTACTATCACCGCGAGTAGAGATTGAAATACCTTTATCGGTAATATCCAAGTTTACCTGCATGCGCATGTCATAATCTTTGAGCATTTCTAGTTCTTCTGGCACTTGCTCACCGCTTTCTTCAATGAGTGAAAATACCGGTTTCAGCACTTTTTGATAATCAATCGACATATTCGCTAAGCCATTAGCGACCAGCGGTTCTTTAGCCAGCTTATTAGCTAAATCCTCACCTTTATCACCACTATAAATCACAATGTGCTGATCTTTAATAGCCATTTGAGCGCTTACCCCCATTGAAGGTGGCAGCATTAGCAATGAAGACACATCGATGGGATCACCATTAGTCTCCAGTTGAACTTGGGCTAACTGAGGCACAAATGGCTTAATCATGTTTAATAGCATTTCTGGGTTTTCAGCCGATAAGCTAATCAGTGCATCTAGGTGCTTAAAGCCAGGCTCACCATTTTCGTCAGTTAACGAAAAGTCGACTATGGTGGCACTCATGCCCTTAACCCCATTGGCCATGCCTGTCATCATGCCAAGCATTGCCGGATTTTGGCCGCTGATTTCATATTGCATTTGCGCTAGTGCTTCACACTGATAACTGGGCGTTTGTAAATCTTGCCAAATTTCAGTTAATGCTGGTGCTAATTGCGCCGCATCAAGCCCCAGTGCTATGGACATGGCATTGTCAGTTAGGCTATTAGTGAAACTAGGAATAAAACCACGCATTTTATTAAATGCACCTAATATCACTTGGTTGTTAGATTCAACCACCATTTGGGCATCAAACTGCGCTTGTTTACGGCTAACATTAAATGCTTTTAAGCCCATAACCGTGCGCGGCCAATTTGCAGCGATAGCATCAAGCTCTGTTTGACACTCAGCCGTTTTAAACTCTGCAAAAGGATCACTGCCAGTGCCATCTAACTCGCCTAATTTAGATAACTGTTTAGCCAGCATATTGCCATCAGTTGAGGTTAATCCTTTCACTAATTCCACATGGTTTATAAAGCTTATACTGTCGTTTAAAAAACCATGAGTCTTAATGATATCTTCAACAATGCCACTGTCACTAATTGGATTATCAACTTTGGATAATCCCAGCGCCGTTGCTAATAATTCTGGTTTATTGAAGGAGGTATTTAAGGTTACTGTTAACCAGCCATCTTGCTGGGCAACAACTAAATCAATCGATTCATCGTCATCAATAAGTGAATAAGCACGATACTCAAGGCCTTCAATGGTTGCCGTGGTGTGGGCTAAACCGCTTTCTTCTGACGCTTTGTCCAATACTTTCCAAATAGCTTGTTCATCAGTGACTTGCACCTTAAAAACAGGCAACGCCCCTAGCGTGTAGGTATATGACTCAATCTTGGCAGGCAAACCAAAGGTTGTTAAAAACAGTTCAGGGTCTTCAAGGCTAGTTAAATAACTTTTATATAAACTGACAAAAAATCCCTCTTGGGCACTTGAATATGGGCCAGCCTGCTCAATTTGCTCTAGTTGGGCTGCACCGTTTTGCCCCATAGGCATTGAATACAAATAATCTTCTAACGGAAACGGGGTGAGTTGTCCTGAAAAAAGTAAGGTATCTGCTGGGATATACGCGAGCATGTCGTTATCAGTTGTGGTGACACCATCGTTGTTCGATAGCATGTATGCGCCTGCACCAGCAGCGGCAATGGCAACTGCGATAGCCAGTTTTTTCATTTATTTGTGCTCCATAATTCACATGTAAGTAATAACAAGTCACTCTTCCTTGAGAGTAAATGCTTAGTTAATGCCGATAACTCAATTTGATCAAGCATAGCGATAACTTAGCACACTTTTAATTTGCAAATAAAATAATGCCTCGATAAAAGTGGCTTGGGGTTTGATAAGCAATAACCGAGTTAAGCAATTGTTTATAAGGTTTAAAAGTCTAATAAAAGGTTAAGCAGGTGCCAAAAAGATAGGATAAATAAACCATGAAGATAGCGATATTGATGAAAGGTTGGTTTCTCGGCTAGCCAATGATGGCTAACCGAGATAACCAAATGGATTATGCTTACGCTAGCAAGCCAATCACATAAGCTCGTTTACACGAGCGAGGCTTTTGGAGGTACTTGATGTGCAATCACACGCCTAAAGTGTCGACAAAAACCATCTACGGGAACTTTTTAATTTAGACTAAAAAATATTATATGCATACTTTTCTTAGGGAATTATTAACAAAAAAATCAACTTTAAAAAAAATCAGTCGTTAGATGTAATACTTTAGTGGTAAAGCGATAAAATTCGGTGGTTTAGATAAAAGTTGCTATTGGCTATTGGCTATTGGCTATTGGCTATTGGCCATAAAATAGCTCGCCCTAAGGGCGTATAGACAAAAATATCAGCCACTAAGGCTGATATTTTGTTTGTCTAACCGAGTTAATAAACGCCCTTGGCCTAAATTTCGTAATGCAAGCCACATTCACGCTTTAGGCCGTTGAAACGGGTTTCTTCTTCGCTCATTCCTAGCTCTAGGGGTTTGCTTGAATGGGTATCGCCAACAGACACATAACCTTGCTCCCACAGCGGGTGATAAGGTAGTTGATGCTCACTAAGGTATTCATGGACATCTTTGTTACTCCAATCAATGATGGGCAGTAGCTTATATTTATCACCATGAATAGCTAAAATGGGCAGCGCTTCACGGCTACTGGCTTGCGAGCGACGTAGCCCGGCAAACCAAGTGCCGACATTTAGCTCAGCCAAAGCACGTTGCATAGGCTCCACTTTATTGATGCGATTATACTTTTCTAAGCCTTCGAGATCTTGCTCCCAAAGCTTACCGTAACGGGCTTCTTGCCATGCAGATGACTGCTGGGCGCGAAATACCTGTAGATTTAAATCTAGTCTTTGGGTTAACTCATCAATAAATTGATAGGTTTCAGCAAACAAGTATCCTGTATCCGTCAATATCACCGGAATATCTGTCTGCGCTTGGCTTACCATATGCAACATAACCGCCGCTTGAATACCAAAACTTGACGATAAAGCATGTTCGCCAGGCAAAAAAGCTAATCCCCAAGTGACTCGCTCTTGCGCGGTTAAATCGGCTAAAAAGCGATTCACTTTTTCTAGCACTATTTTTTGCTCAGACTTGGGAGCTGATAATAGTGCTTGCAACTCATTGTGATTAATCATCGTAATGACCTCTGTTGCTAACCCGTTAGCCATGAAAATCTACAGCGGCATCGTTCACGGCTTTAATTATGCCAAAGCGAACTGTAAAGTTACCGAAGGTTTCACCTGCATCACGCTCAAGTACATACAAGCCGAATAATCTGTCTAACTCAGCTAAAATTTCAGCTTCTTGAATATTCTCTTTGTACATTTTATTAAGGCGTGTGCCTTCAAAGCTTGCACCTAAATACAAGTTATAACGTCCCGGCGCTTTACCTACTAAACCAATTTCGGCTGCGAACGGTCTCGCACAGCCATTAGGGCAACCTGTCATTCTCACCACAATGGCTTGCTCGCTAATACCATGCTTAGCTTGCAGCGCATCAATATGGTCAATAAACTCTGGGAAATATCGCTCCGCTTCGGCCATGGCTAATGGACAGGTAGGCAGCGCCACGCAGGCAATTGAATGGCCGCGGGTTTGACTGATAACCTTGCCAAAAAAGCCATGCTTACGGGCTAAATCTTCAATCGCAGCTTTATCTTCTTCTGCAACCCCAGCAATAATCATGTTCTGGTTAGAGGTCATTCTAAAATCACCTTTATGGATTTTGGCGATTTCTCTTAAGCCTGTTTGCAGCGTCTGACCAGGTTCATCTTTAATACGACCACTTTCAATGAACAAGGTTAAATGCCAGTTGTTATCTAAGCCTTGAACCCAACCATAACGGTCGCCGCGATCGCCAATCACTACCTCACGTTTAGGTTCAAAACTCACCCCTGCACGCTTTTCAACTTCTGCTTTAAATTCTGCAACGCCATGATCGACAATGGTGTACTTCAAACGTGAACGCTTACGATTGACACGGTTACCCCAGTCACGCTGAACTGTCATAACAGCTTCAGCGAATTTAATCACATCGTCAGTTTTAATAAAGCCAAAATCATCCGCTAGACGTGGAAAGGTTTCCACTTCACCATGAGTTGAGCCCATACCGCCACCAGCAACTAAATTAAATCCGACTAACTCACCCGCTTCAGCGATGGCAATAAAACCTAAGTCATTGGTATAAACATCAACATCATTGTCTGGGGGTACTGCTACAGCCATTTTAAATTTACGTGGCAAGTAGGTTTTACCGTACACAGGTTCGTTAGTTTCAGTATCAAGCAGCTTTTCTTTATCTAACCAAATTTCAGCATAGGCGTGAGTATGAGGCAATAAATGATCTGACAACTCTTTAGCCACTGCATAAGCCTGTTGATGTAACTTAGATTCAACAGGGTTTGGGTTACACATTACGTTACGGTTAACGTCACCACAGGCCGCAATAGAATCTAACGCCGCTCTATCAAGGCCTTGGATCAGCGTTTTTAAATTACGCTTTGGAATGCCGTGATATTGAAAGGTTTGACGGGTGGTTAAACGAATACTGTTTGATGTCGTTAGCGTTGATGAGATTTTATCCACATCCAACCATTGCTCAGGACTACAAATACCACCTGGTACACGGGCTCGTAACATGAAACTGTATAAAGGCTCTAGTTTTTGTTCTTTACGCTCATTACGTAAATCACGATCGTCTTGCTGATAAAAGCCGTGGAATTTGATCAACTGCTGATCGCCATCACTAAACGAACCGGTAACTTGGGTGTCTAAGCCTTCTTTAATGGTGCCGCGCAGGTAATCACTGTCGGTTTTTAAATATTCATTTACTGCTAACTTTTGCTCACTCATCCTGTGGCCTCTATCGATGCTTTTATGACGCTGGTGATATCAAATCACCAGCGTGTATATTATTTTCGTTATGCTTATTTCGAACTCATGCGGTATTCATTTAGTAAACGTCTTTTTGATAACGTTTCGCACTGCGCAACCCTTCAAGGTAATCCTCAGCGCCCTGCGCATCTAAACCACCATACTTAACTGCGACATCTAGTAAGGCTTGATGGACATCTTTTGCCATACGCTCTGCATCGCCACAGATATAAAAATGCGCGCCATTTTGTAGCCATGCCCAAATCGCTTCACCTTGCTCTGCAATCCGGTGTTGCACATAAATTTTATGTTGTTGATCACGTGAGAAAGCCACATCGAGGCGCGATAAATCACCCGCTTTTAGGTACTGTTGCCACTCAACTTGGTATAAAAAGTCTTGCTCAAAATGCGGATTACCGAAAAATAACCAGCTATCGCTGTTAACGCCGTCTGCTGCACGTTGTTGCATGAAGGCTCTAAAAGGCGCCACACCAGTGCCAGGGCCAACCATAATAACTGGAGTGTCGCTATTTTCTGGCAAACGAAAATGCTTATTCGGTTCAACGTAAACCTTAACTTGCTGACCTTCTTCTGCAGATGCTAAGAAGTGCGAAGCGCCGCCAAAACGCGCTTGACCCGCACGCTCATCTTCAACCAGTGCCACGGTTAAATGCACTTCGTTTTCCACTTCCGCTTGGCTAGAGGCAATTGAATATAAACGCGGTGTTAATGGGCGTAATAAACTTACTAAGGTTGCGGCATCGATTTTTACTGGATACAAACTGATTAAATCAGCTAATTGATGACCTAATACAAACTGGCGAGTTTGCTCTTTATCTGCAGCAATCGCGCTAAGCTCTGCATTCCCCGCAAGCTCTGCCCATGCCGTCACAAGACCCGGGTAAAGTTGGGTTAGCTCTTTTTTATCTGTTAATGCTTGTTGTAGCGATAAGGTATTTTTACTGACCACAACTTCAGTTGACGGGTCTAATCCTAAACCGCTAATCACTTCAGTGACTAAAGCCTCGTTATTGGTAAACCAAATACCTAAGGCGTCACCCACTTGATAACTGATACCAGATTCGCCTAAATCGATTTCCACGTGGCGAACATCACGATCAGAATCACGACCGGTAAGCTTTTGACTTAATAACACTTCTGCTTCATAAGGATTTTGCTTGGTAAATTCGCTTTCACCCGCCGCTTTGGCGCTATCAATTGACACTACGCTGGCACTGCTAGTTTCAACTAATGGCTCAACCGCTGTTATTACCGACTCAAGCCATTGCTCTGAAGCTTCTTCGTAATCAACATCACACTCAACTAACGGCAATAACTCTGTTGCACCTAAAGCAGATAAGCGTTCGCTGAAGTCTTTACCGGTTTGACAATAAAACTCATAGCTTGAGTCACCCAAGGCCAAAATTGAAAAGTTAAGTTGATCTAACTTAGGCGCTCTTTTTGAAGCAAGGAACTTATGTAATTCAATAGCATCATCTGGCGCTTCACCCTCACCGTGGGTACTCACCACCGCGATTAAAATGGTTTCTTGCTTTAACTGACGCACATTGTAATCAGCCATCGAGCTTAAATTAACCGTAAAGCCTTTAGCGGATGCCTTTGCAGCTAACTCTTTAGCGATACCTTGACCATTACCCGTTTGACTACCAAATAAAATTGTCACAGTTTGCGCTGCACTAGCCTCTGGCGCACTTGCTGTTTGCCCTTGATTTGAAGATGCAGCCAAATAGCCACTAACCCAAGCTAATTGCACCGCAGATAATTCAGAAGTGAGCTGTTTTAGCTTGTCGACTTGTCCTTGAGACAATGGCGATGCGAATGAAGAAAGTTCTTTTAACAACATTGGAGAGCCCTATAACAGTTTAATATCATCAGATTACTCCGATTCTTTAAAACCAAAAAAGACTAAAAGTTAATTCTTTATTCCATTAAGGAATATGCAAAGCTGCATTTTTAAGCTACAAAAGTGTGGTCTAGTGCAAACTTTTGGGTCTGAACTCGGTAAAAATGTGATTTAGCGCATTATTTACTTGTTTCAAACCTAATAATTGCCAGAATGAAGCACCTAAAAAAATGTGCACCATAAAAAGGCACTTAGAAAAAATGAGTATTTAAAACAAAGTTGTATTAAATACTCACACGACCCGACCCTTCCCTATTTACACTAACTAAGAGGTTGTCCTTTTGAAATTAGGTCTACCGAAAGAGAGTCACCCAGGTGAGTTACGCGTTGCGTTAATCCCTGCCAATGTGACCGCATTATTAAAAAAACAGCTACAAGTGATCGTAGAATCAGGCGCTGGACAAAACGCAGGCTTTACCGACGACGATTATGTCAAGGTAGGCGCCACTATTGCTTCATCACGAGCAGCGCTACTGAATGAAGCTGACATCATTACCGTGGTGAACTGTAAGGGTGAGCAATTCGATGAAATTAAAGCGCTAATCAAGCCTCAGCAACTGCTGATTGGCATGATGGACCCGCTGATTAACCCGCAAAATGCCCAAGCAATTGCTGACACGGGTGCCAGCGCGATTGCCTTAGAACTTATTCCACGTATTACCCGTGCCCAAAGTATGGATGTGTTGTCATCAATGGCAACGATTTCAGGCTATAAAGCTGTGTTACTCGCCGCCCATAAAGCGCCGCGTTTATTCCCAATGATGATGACAGCTGCTGGGACATTAAAACCCACTCGCGCCTTTATTATGGGTGTGGGTGTTGCGGGGCTTCAGGCCTGCGCCACAGCTAAGCGCCTCGGCGCCGTTGTCGAAGCCTATGATATTCGCCCTGCGGCGCGCGAGCAGATTATTTCTGTTGGTGCAAAACCGGTTGAGCTTGATATTGAAGCCGAAAACACTGAAACCAAAGGCGGTTATGCCACCGAGCAAAGTGATGACTTTTTAAAGCGTCAACAACAAGCGATGGCGAATGTGTTAGCACAACAAGATATTGTGATTACCACTGCAGCCATTCCAGGCCGTAAAGCCCCTGTGCTTATCACTAAAGAAATGGTTGATGGCATGAAAAACGGCACCATCATTGTTGATTTAGCGGCTGAATCAGGTGGTAACTGTGAATTAACCCGCGTTGATGAAGTTATTATGCACAACGGCGTGATGATCTTAGGGCCATCTAACGTACCTAGCACTGCAGCGAATCATGCCAGCCAAATGTATGGTAAAAATGTCGAGAACTTACTGAACTTAATCGTCAGTAAAGAGGGTGAACTGGTTCTTGATTTTGAAGACGAAATCGTCAGAGACACTGTTGTTGCCCATGGCAAAGAAGTCACCAGTGCTCGCCTAAGAGATTTATTGGGTCTTGCGCCTTTAGCAACGCCTGAAGCTGACACCAGTGTAGAGGAAAAAGCATAATGGATATGACCTTACTATTATTACTGACGCTTTTTGTCGTCGCAGTATTTTTAGGTGTTGAGCTGATCACTAAAGTGCCACCGACACTGCACACGCCATTAATGTCTGGTTCGAATGCTATTTCAGGTATTTCACTGGTAGGCGCCCTACTGTCAGCAGGTTCTGGCGGTGGCATGATAGTGAATGTACTTGGCTTTATCGCCGTAGTGCTGGCTACCATCAATGTGGTCGGTGGTTACATGGTCACCAACCGTATGCTAGCTATGTTCAAGAGGAAATAGACTCAATGACAACAATTATTTATTTGGCTTACCTTGTTGCCGCAGTCCTGTTTATTCTTGGTATTAAAGGACTGACAAAACCTAAAACAGCGGTTCGTGGCAACCAATTATCAGCCATGGGTATGTTTATTGCTGTGGTGGTAACCCTATTTGACCAAAGCATTCTTAGCTATGAGTGGATCATTGCCGGCGTACTATTAGGTGGCACCATTGGTGCAGTGATGGCGACTAAAATTAAAGTCACCGACATGCCGCAAATGGTTGCACTGTTGAATGGTTTTGGTGGTGGTGCTTCACTGGCCATTGCTGCGGCAAGTTTCCTTGACCCGACTGCAGCTACTAGCATGGTGGCGTTAATTTCTATCGGAGCGACCATTATTATTGGTGCAGTTACCCTTTCAGGTTCATTTGTGGCTTTTGCTAAGCTGCAAGAGCTTATTTCAGGTAATCCAATCAAAGTCCCAGGTAATAAAATCCTTAACGCGCTGCTGCTGATCACTGCGTTTGGCTTAGCCATTGCGCTAGTCATTAACCCTGCTAACGTCAGCTTAATGTATGCTTTAGTGGCTGTGGCAGTGGTCTTGGGTGTGTTATTAGTGGTGCCAATTGGCGGCGCTGATATGCCGGTTGTTATTGCACTACTGAACTCCTATTCTGGTATCGCCGCGGCAACGACTGGTTTCATTACAGGTAATACGGTATTGATTATCTCAGGTTCACTGGTTGGTGCATCAGGAATTATCCTCACACAAATCATGTGTAAAGCCATGAACCGTTCATTATTTAACGTCTTATTCGGTGTGATGGCTGAAGGCGGCGAGAAAGTCGATGCAGATGAAATTTACGCAGGTAAAGTAAAATCAACTTCGCCAGATGAAATTGCCATGATGCTAGAAACCGCTGAACGTGTGGTTATTGTCCCAGGTTACGGTTTAGCCATGGCGCAAGCACAGCATGCAGTACGTGAGCTCGCTAACGTTTTACAAGAGCGTGGAGTCGATGTGAAGTACGCGATTCACCCTGTTGCTGGCCGTATGCCTGGCCACATGAACGTGCTACTTGCAGAAGCTGAAGTGCCTTATGAACAGTTAGTTGAAATGGATGAGATTAATCCACAATTTGCGCAAACGGATGTGGCGATTGTCATTGGTGCCAATGATGTCACCAACCCAATGGCACGTGAAGATAAAGGTAGCCCCATCTATGGTATGCCAATTCTAAACGTCGATAAAGCCCGCACCGTGGTGGTAATTAAGCGTTCATTAAGCCCAGGGTTTGCAGGTTTACCTAACCCATTATTTGCCATGGATAATGCACTTATGTTATTCGGTGATGGTAAAAAAGGCATTGTTGAGCTGACGCAAAGCTTAAAAGAAGCTGATTAATTTTCAACATGTTAGATATACCCCCTAAAAAGGCCGCTTAGCGGCCTTTTTATTAATAAGCGCTTCATTTCTATCATTGGGAGAATAAGTTATCAATAATCATACATTCTCATTCTTGACGAATTTATGAGTAAAATGTACAAAGGATATACCGATTGCTTTTCAAGCTTTAGCTCGTTTTAACACAAGGATGATTTTCTCAGATGGACCCATTGGCTTCACAAATTCAACAGCTCACAGCTCAGTTAAATCAACTCACCCAAGAGAATGATTTACTTAAGCAGAAACTAAAGCTGTGTGAAGAGAAGCTCTCAGCAACACTCGATGGCACAGGCTTGTGTCTGTGGGAGCAACATATCCCTTCTGGCGATCTGACCATTTTCAATCAAGAATGGGGCGCATTGCTGGGTTATACCCTCGAAGAGCGAGCGGCAAATATTTCTAGCTGGAAAAGCCATTTACATCCTGAAGATAAAGACTGGGTCATCAAAGCTTTTGAAGATCACCTCACAGGTAAAGAAGAGGTTTATCGCGCCGTTCATCGAATGATCCATAAAAATGGCACCACCAGCTGGGTTTCAGATCGGGGCCGTATCGTGGAATACACCTCAGATGGACACCCCTTAAGGATCATGGGCACCCATATCGATATTACCCAAGAAAAACGCTATGAACTCGACTTAGCCCGCCTTGCCCACCAAGACCCTCTCACTGACTTGTTAAACCGTACTGCGATTGAAACAGCATTCCAGCAGATACAGAAAAATACCAA
Source organism: Shewanella sp. 10N.286.51.B2 (assembly GCF_041469265.1). NCBI lineage: Bacteria > Pseudomonadati > Pseudomonadota > Gammaproteobacteria > Alteromonadales > Shewanellaceae > Shewanella > Shewanella sp. 10N.286.51.B2. Next base: position 65,793 of record NZ_JBFRKH010000074.1, on the reverse strand, counting down.
TTTCCAATCAGGAACATTACTATTTATCGATGTCGATAACTTTAAAGGGGTTAACGACAGGTATGGTCATCATTTTGGGGATTTGGTGTTAGTAGAGATAAGCAATACCCTAAATCATTATTGCCAAAAGTTAATTTCTAAACACAAGGTCAGCATAGCCCGACTGGGTGGCGATGAATTTGTGATAATTACCGCTATTGCAGACTTCGCGACTATCAGTATGTTCGCCGAAGCATTAATCAATCACTTTAAACAGTTACAAACAATAGATGATAAACCGCTATCACTGGGGTTAAGCATTGGTATTAGTCGTTTTAATCAACGAGACCAATTCACCCACGTTTGCGAGCAAGCAGATAATGCCATGTACGGTGTAAAGCAATCGGGTAAGCATAACTATTCTTTTTGGCAGCAATCAGTCAAAATAAAAATGCACCAGTTAGGCTAGCAATGTCGCGTTAAAAAAATGCTGTTAAAATTTTTCGCTGTCACATTCACCAATATCTACATGCTATAATCCTGAAAATAATATAAAAATTAGTGTTTACTTAGCTTTTTACCACCTCTTATCCTGCTAGGTAATAAAAATTATTGTTGATAAAGATTAATGGTAAAACCTCTATGCCTAAAACGTCCTCTTTACTTACCGCATTTGTTTGCTTAAGCACATGCTCTTTTTCTGTCATCGCTGACAATGACCAAACCAAAACGGTTAATCCACCAAGCAAAGCTGAGTCTCATGCAGATGTAGAATACTTCCCATCAACCTGGGGAGTTGGCATTGGTGTGCGTAAAGCTGATATTCCTTATGCCACTGAAAATGATGATGTCTATGACGTCATGCCATTGATTGAATTTGAAAATGATTATTTTTATTTAAATGGCTTAGAGGGCGGGGTTCATTTATGGAAAAATGATGAACATCAAGTCAATATATACAGTCGTTTTCGGTTCGTTGACATCCCTAAAGAATATCAAAATCAAACCCAATCTGACGCCTTTGATTTTGGTTTTCAATACCGCTTTCAAAAAGACGGCCTAGAAGCTGATGTTGCCATCATGAGTGATGGTAACAAGCGCATGTATGGTTACACTCGTACTCAATACCACTGGCAAGGCGGTGATTGGCAATTAAATCCTTATGCCCAATTCCAATGGAAAAGCAACGATTTCAATGAACATTACTATGGCTTAGAGCTAGCCGATCCCGGTGCTGGATTGGCTTTTTCAGCAGGGGTTAATGCTCGCTATCACCTTGCCAGTAATTTATACCTATTGGGTAACTTTGGGGTAACCCGCCTTGAAGATGATATTTATCACTTGCCCACCATTGAAAATCAATATCAATTTGACTCCTTCTTAGGCTTTGGATTTTTCCCTGATAATAAAAGGCCCAATACCAATCCAGTCCCTAAAGAAAGTGGCGAATTTTTAAGAGTCGCACACGGCTGGGCAACGCCTTCAAACTTGAATGACATTTTAACCGGGAATGCCAAAGGCGATCGTTACAACAATCAAATGACCTCCCTTTTCTATGGTATCCCACTCAGTAATAGCTTATTCAACTTACCCATTAATTTATACTTAACAACAGGTGCTGTTTGGCATCATGACTCTGAAGTACAAGATAACTTAGCTGAAGGTGTACTTGCAGTTAAAGCCTTTTACACCATAGATTTAGGCTGGCGTTTTCGGATAGGGGTTGCTGAAGGGTTATCTTATGTCTCTGATGTCACCTACATTGAAGGTAGCGAACTTGACGAAAAAGATTATCGACCCTCAAAACTATTAAATTACTTAGACTTTTCATTTGATGTTAACTTGGGAGATGTGTTCAACCACGCCCCAATGAAAAACGCATGGCTAGGTTATAGTATTCATCATAGATCAGGGATTTTTGAAACCAGCTCAGCTTTTGGCCGCATCAAAGGTGGCAGCAATTACAACTCGGTTTATCTGCAGTGGCATTTTTAACTTAAAAACATTGCCATAAAAAACAGATTGTTAGTACATAAAAAAGCGACTTAATTAGTCGCTTTTTTATAACGTTTAAGCTCGAGGTTACAGTACTAATCAGAGTTATAACTTATTGTGCCCAGCCTCTTTGTTGACTAATTGCGCCGCCTCAGAGAATTGCTCAACCAACCACTTATGGGCCTTATCCTCGCCCATTAACATGACTAATGTCGGGGAAATAACCTCAATAAGTCGTTGTTGTCGCCAAAATATATATTTAGGTAGCGCCAGCGTTGCACCTCGGCCAAATGTGCGTTGCACTAGGCTGGAGATTTCAGCAATTTCAGTGTCATCAAATAGCGCTAGCTGCGGAAATATTGTGGCAATAAACTCACTGTAGTGGTCAAAGCCTTGTATGTCTTTAAATTGATATTGGCTCAATAACCAGTGTAACTGCGGTGAGCTCCAATGGCTCATATTATGTCTATTGTTAATCAAATCCATATTACGGCGATGAAACTGCTGCCAAGCTAAATTCAAATCGGGGTGCGTTTGGGCAATACGCCACACTAAATACATGTCCGCCAACCATTCATGCTGATAGGCAGAAAGGGGACTGGGAAGTACATCGCCGATCAAGGCAATATTCTCTAAATGCCCCACCTCATGCCATAGAGTTAATTTAAATTGTTCTAACAGCGCTAACTGATAGGTATGCCCATTGATTGAGGTTATCGTTTGGGTAAGGGGCTGCTTAGCGCTGACAATAATAATGCCGGCGATATCATGGTGATTAACCGCTAACACCATTGCGGTTTTACCCCCTAAATGAGAGCTGATTTGCGTGTCTTTCGGTAATTGGCTCACGACTTCAATAGGTAACGCATTCAAGCAACTCGGGTAACGACTTTCATCGCACACAATTGCCTGCTTGTTACTAATAGGCATCCAACTAAATGAGCTTGAATAATAGGGGGAGATGGTGGGGGCGAGTGCGGTTTTTATCTGAAAAGGCAAGTGAGTATCAGCCAGCAATGACTGACTGATCACTAGGGTACTGATTAGAAATGCTCTCTTTAAAACGGCACTGTC
>NZ_JBFRKH010000074.1:0-61918 GCF_041469265.1 Shewanella sp. 10N.286.51.B2 | reverse complement strand
AAAACGGCACTCTTTAAAACAGCACTGGCCATTAAGTACAGTGCCCGCCTATTCACTACTTGTTAGCCATGATATTTTCAATAATAGCCGTAGTAGAGACGCCGTCTTCAAACCCAAGAATTTCGACACTACCACCAGCAGCCATCACCTCTTTACCACCGGCCACTTGTTCGACTTTATAGTCCCCGCCTTTTACCAACAAATCCGGTAATAAGCGGCTAATGACGCGCTGCGGAGTATCTTCACTGAAAGGAATAACCCAATCAACTGACGCTAATCCCGCTAAAACAGCCATACGGCGATCAACTTGATTCACTGGGCGACCATCACCTTTTAAACGCTTCACTGAAGCATCATCATTAACGGCAACAATTAAACGATGGCCCAATTCTTTTGCTTGCTGCAGATAGCTTACGTGGCCTGCATGTAAAATATCAAAACAGCCATTGGTCATGACTACCTTTTCGCCGCGAAGACGCGCTTGCTCAATGGCGTTAGCTAATTGATCTTCAGTCACCACGCCAAAGCCTGACTCGCCTTGATTTAAAGCTAAGGCCCCAATGAGTTCAATTCGGGTTACTGTTGCGGTACCTAACTTAGCCACCACCACGCCTGCAGCAATATTAGCGATAGAACAAGCCTGTGCTAACGAGCTACCCGCTGCCAGCGAACTTGCTAATGCTGAAATAACCGTATCTCCAGCACCTGTCACGTCATAGACTTCACGGGCAACTGTTGGGATATGCAGTTCAGCATCATCATGACTAATCAGCGTCATGCCTTTTTCAGAGCGGGTCACCAAAATAGCAGTAAAGTCGTTATCTTTAATCAGCTTTTTGGCTTTTACGATTAAGTCAGCTTCACTGGTTACTGGGCCCACAACCGCTTCAAACTCGCTCATATTAGGGGTGATTAACGTCGCGCCGCGATAGCGTGAAAAATCACTGCCTTTAGGATCTACCAGCACCTTTACGCCTTTAGCGCGGGCTTTAGCAATAAAGTCGATTGGCGAGTCAATCGCACCTTTGGCATAATCAGATAACACCAATACATCGACGTTATCTAACAGCACTTCACTGCTATTTAATAAACTTTCGCTATCAGCTTTAGGGTATTTTTCTTCAAAATCTAAGCGGATAAGTTGTTGATTGCGAGAAAACACTCTTAATTTGGTAATCGTTGGTTTATCAGCAACGGTTAACCAGCGAGGTTCAACCCCTTGGGCTTGAACACCAAGGGTTAACGCTTTAGCATTTTCGTCATTACCGACAATACCAGCAAGCTCAACTTGACCGCCAAGGGCAGCAATATTTAATGCCACGTTAGCAGCGCCGCCGGGACGGTCTTCTATTTGATTGATGTTAACTACAGGTACTGGCGCTTCTGGTGAGATTCGACCAGTAGGGCCAATCCAATTACGGTCAAGCATGACATCGCCGACCACTAAAACACGGGCTTTTTCGAATGCAGGAAGAGATACCTTCATAGTAAACTTATTCTTTTGCTGATATTAAACCGTGATTGTACCTAATTTTGCTCTAAAATTAAGTTAGAATAGCAACTAATTTTGATTTTTGGATGAGTTCCTCGTGGTAGATAAAGCACAATTTTCCTCGCATTTATTGCACCCAAAGCATTGGCCATTATGGTTTGGTGTTGCTCTTATGAAGCTGACCCAGCTATTACCGCTTCGCTGGCAAATGACACTTGGCAAGGGTTTAGGCCGTTTGGTTTTAAAACTTGCTGCGAGTCGCAGACATACTGCAGAGCGCAATTTTCAGCTGTGTTTTCCTTATATGCCAGCACAAGAACGCGAGGCACTGCTTAAGAGAAACTTCGAAGAAACCGGTAAAGCCCTATTCGATACCATCAACGCTTGGTGGTGGTCTGATGAAAAAGTGCAGCAGCATATGACCATTAAAGGCGATGAGCATGTGCGCAATACCCTAGATAATGGTCAAGGCGTCATACTGTTTGCAGTGCATTGCTTACCGTTAGAAATGGGCGCGAGAATGTTTGGCCAGTTCCAACCGGGGATAGGCGTTTACCGCCCTCACAACAATCCCGTGATGGAATACTTACAAGTCAAAGGCCGCCTGCGCTCGAATAAAGGCTTAGTACCAAAACGTGATTTACGTAAGATGGTAAAAAGTTTAAGAAACCCAGATGTGATCTGGTATACCGCCGACCAAGATTTTGGTCGCTCAAGTGCAGTATTTATCCCGCTATATGCCGTACCCGATGCAGCGACTATTACTGGCGCTACCACCTTAGCGAAATTAGGCCGCGCCAAAGTATTACCCTTTTTTGTCGAACGTAATGATGATGACACGGGTTACAATATGGAAATTTTAGCGCCGCTTGATAACTTCCCCGGTGAAAATGAGCTCGAAGATGCTATTCGTGGCAATAAGATCATTGAACAATTAATTGATCGTAACCGTAATCAATATATGTGGCTACATCGCCGCTTTAAAACTCGGCCAACCAAAGAAACCCCCTCTTTATACAAATAGCCAGCAGAGTTAATATTAACTGTAAAATATCACTGGATAACGACCATAGCTTGAAATAAGCGCAAAAATGATCAAGTATCCAGTGATAAAAATAGCGAAACTTTAGTTTAAGTTTTCATCAGATGTTGAGATTTATTCTGCAGGAGCACTGATAACACTCACCAAAGCCATTGTGATCATCACTCACATAGGAAAACATCCACCTTATGATTAAGTCTTTTTGCGCCAAATTGATTGTTGTTTCTACCATGCTGTTTAGCGTCCAAGTGGTGGCGGTAGAATATGCTTTACCCGCTAAAGACAGTCGTTTAATTGGTGAAAATCAATATTATGTTGTACCTGAAGGTAAATTAACCCTAGAAGCCATTGCAGATCAGTTCCAACTCGGACTGAGCAATATGCTTGAAGCCAACCCAGGCGTTGACCCATACTTACCTAAACCAGGTAGCACCTTAGTGATCCCCCATCAGTTGATCCTACCGGATGCACCGCGTAAAGGCATCGTGATTAACAGTGCTGAAATGCGCCTATATCACTATAAAAAAGGCACCAATATTGTTGAAGTACTCCCAATTGGTATTGGTCAAGTAGGCCGTGACACCCCTGAAAATTGGGTGACTCAGGTTTACCGTAAGCGGGCTAACCCAACCTGGACTCCCACTAAGCGTACCCGCGAAATTTATGCAGCCAGAGGCGAGACCCTTCCCGATGTGTGGCCAGCAGGTCCAGATAACCCAATGGGGTTGTTTGCCTTATATGTAGGTAATTTATTTGCGATACATGGCACGAATGCCTCTTTCGGTATTGGCCTGCGCGTCAGTCAAGGCTGCGTCAGGTTACGTGAAGATGATATTGAGCATCTATTTAACACAGTGCCAGTTGGCACCCGAGTGCAATTTGTTAATCAACCGATTAAAGCCACGGTTGAGCCCGATGGTAATCGTTATTTAGAAGTGCATCAGCCATTATCTGAGACCCAAGAGCAATTTGATTCATCTGAGCCACTTCCATTGACCTTAAATAAAAAAATTACTGCTGTTGTAGCTAATGCTGACACTGACTCATTTGTACTAAAGCGCTTACTAGAGCAGCGCACCGGTATACCTACTCGAATTAACAGCATGCAACAGGCAAAAAACCAAGACATGGTTAACCCTGTCGATTCAGAATAGCCGCTCAATAGCCAGCAGCGAATAACAATAAGTCATTTTGTTAAACACCTATATTCAAGCACTTACCATATGAATATTTCATTGATAAGTGCTTGAGCTCTTTATCAATACTCAGTAACCTAAATCAAGGGTTCACTTTATACACTGGGTAATAGATTGAAAGCCATCACTGCCATTTCTGCTTTACTATCAGTAACCTTGCTATCAATAACCTTGAGTGGCTTCATCAGCCCAGCTATTGCCAGTTCCCCCACATCACTATCTACATCACTATCTACATCACTATCTACATCTACATCTACATCTACATCTACATCTACATCTACATCAGCGTCATTGACCGAATCAAGATCAATAGCCCAGCAGTGTGACCTCACTGATGGCATAACTAAGCTTCAAATACTTGAACAGCAGATCGCCCTCAGTGAACTGGATAATGGTTTGATTATTCGCCAAGTGAATTTACCCAGTCTCAATACGGTGGCCATTGCCTCGCAATTTAATGTGGGCTCCCGTAATGAGCAAACAGGGCAAACGGGTTATGCGCATTTATTTGAGCATTTACTGTTTAAAGGCAGTAAAAATGCCCCCGATGAAAGCTACCCACAACAAATGAGCGCCCTTGGAGCACGTTTTAACGCCAGTACCCACTTCGACTACACCAATTATTATGTCACTATTCCAGCTCAAGCCTTAGAGCAGAGCCTGTTTTTAGAGTCCGACAGATTTATTCAACCGCAACTGTCAGAAACCACGGTCAAAAATCAGCAAGGCGCGGTGTTAGAAGAAATGGCCACCAGCATTGATAACCAACCCTACATTCGAAAGGCAATGGAGTTTCTATTATCGCAAGTCAAAGGCAGCCAATATGGTCATGCCATCATTGGCAGTAAGCAAGATGTTCAAGGCGCCAGTGCCGCTGAACTCATGGCATTTCATCAGCGCTATTACCGCCCAGATGCCATGCAAATATCCTTGGTTGGCCAACTCAATGACCGAAGTGCTGACTGGCTAACAAAGTACTTTGGCCACTGGCAAGCTCCCACTCATCCGCAAGATAAATTTAGCAAAATCGATCTAGGTACAAAGACTAACGCTATCCACGCTGAAATCATCGATACTCGCGGCCCATGGCCTGCATTATTGCTGGCTTGGCATACGGTAGGCAGACAAGATCGCGATTTTGAGGCAATTTCATTACTGCAAAGCTATCTTTTTCAAAATATCGCCAATGCATTAACCAAAGCAAGCCTTGCCAACCCGCCCCATATGCTCAGTTATTCAGTGCCATTAACCATGGACAATCACGGCGTCACTAATCTGGTATTGGTCCCCAGAGCCAACACCTCATTAGATGAACTTAATCAACTAGTCAGTACTATCCTTAAGCAAGTCGCCAGCCAAGGTATTGAGCCCAATGTATTGTGCCAACTTAAAAGTATTGCCCTTAATGACACGCTAATTAACTTTACTGATAGTCAACAATTGGCTATTCATTTATCAAATACCGCCAGTCGCGATAAATTCTTGCCGCTCACTCAGCCATGGCAGCGCATAAACCAAGTCACTAGCGATGATATTAAAACTGTCACCCAGCAATACTTTATCGGCAAACAAGTTCGCCTTGATTTACTGCCGCCTTGGTACATTCGCTGGGGCAAAACCTTACTTGAATGGTTACCCCAAGGGATGGCTGAATCTTTAGAAGAGTGGGCATTATGAAAAAGTCGCATTCAATTCTCTGGGCAAAAATAATCGGCTTAGCTGTCTTTATCTGCTCACAACAGGCTTGTCAGCATGCACCTATTAGTTTCACCCCTGCACAGCCGCCCAATTTAGCAAATTATAACGATTTGCCGGTATTCGGTAGTGAAAAAGTACAATTGCCATTAAGCGCAATAGTCTCGCCGCAAACCATGTCATTGACTACAAATAGTTTTTTACATCAATGGTCATTAACTGCTGACTCCTTTGCCCAGCAAGGACATCAGCTATACTTAGTCGGCATATCAACTCAGACTGCCATTGCTAACCCCGATATTATTATCGCAGCCTTCAAACAACGGCAAAAACACATGGCCAATACTCAAGTGCTAACCGCCGTGCAAGCAGCCTGTTATGACAGCATGCGCTTTAGGGCCAGCCTGCACAGTATCGGCATCAGTATTAATTGTATGGCAACCACAAAGCTTAAATCGGAACTACTGTGGCAGTTTTGGGATAACCAAGCGGTGAATGAGGTCAATATTGCCACTATCAAACGCAATCTTAAATTGAATAAGCACATAGGCGCTTTCACTGGTAGCGAAATAGATCTCGCCTTTAGAAAGCAATTACTGGGCAGCCAACACCCTTACAACCAAAACATCAATAATAACGCTGTGATTGATGAGTTAACCCATTCCAGCTTATCTGCATTGCACACTGAGCTGCGACAACAACTGCAGTGGCACTTGTTTGCGCCACAATTTAGCCCGCAATTAACCAATACAAAAGCGCAGACCTTAAAAGCAAATACCTTAAAAACGAATAGCTTAAAAACGAATAGCTCAAAGACTCAAATAGCTCAGCACGTCACATCGCTGCCGAGTTGGCTATTAACAGAAAAGCCAGATTCAAGTCATTCAGCTTTCGATTCAAGCGCTCAAACAAGTGCTAAAGCAAGTGCTAAAGCAAGCACTATAAATTCAAGCACAGTTGAAACCAGCACTGCAAAGGATAAAATCCTTTATATCATTGATGCGCCAGACACTGTGCAGACCCAAGTCAGAATTGGACTCGTCACAGCTACAGCTGATGCGACAGTGCAAGATGCCAATACTTGTCAGATGATTGCCGCGCTATTAGGTAGAGGTTATTCAGGGCGGTTATTTTATGATTTACGTGAAGTGCGCGGCTTAAGCTATGGGGTTTATGGCCGCTGCGTCAATGCGCCATTGAGTCAATATATGTATTTTTATGGCAGCACCGCATTAGAAAACTCAAGCGCTTTTATAAAAGGGATGCTGGATCATTTAAGTCTTATCACTGAGCAAACCGCCTCACAAAACGAAATCAATGCCACTGTGACCTACTTACAAGGTAAGCAGCAACTTAGCCTTGATAGCCCATTTGGTAAAGAAAGCCTCTACATCCGTCAATTATTAAGCGGCCAAACCACGGCTGAATTTAGCCAAGGGATGAAGCAACTTCAACAACTGACTCCGATGCAATTATTGCAACAGGCCAACACCTTGAGCCTAACCACGCCTATCGTAGTGCTGCGCGGTGATGCCGACAAAATCAGCGCAGACCTACAGCAAAAACTGCCCACATGGGAGCTTAGGCAGTTAGAGCCTGATTAACTGTATTTGAAGCGAAAATTAGCTGTATTTGAAGCAACAATGAACAGCAGCTGAAGTCGATCAAAATCAATCAACTGCTTCTTTCATATTGATAACGCTGACAATCGTCGACAATATTAAGCCAGCTAACCTGATTTTGAGTATAAATGTGGTAATTGGGTTTCACTGAACTTGGCTTATCAAGGGATGCTATAGTCAAAGTGTAATAATCAGGGTAACGGCGATCTCGATAACTCATGGTGCAACCACACTGAGCGCAAAAGCCCCTTAGTACATTGTCAGAAGAGGCATATTCAGTCACCGCGCCTGCTAGCCAACTCACCTGTGCTAACTTAAAGTCCATCCAAGCTTGAAACACCGCACCTGATGACTTTTGACACTGCACACAATGGCAATAATCGGCATCAAACGGCGCAGCACTGACTTGATAGCGAATTGCGCCGCACAAACAACCACCCGTGAGCATAGCTGCCTGCTCAGTTGATTTATCATCCATATAAACCTTCAATTGTTAAGCCTGTAAACCTTAATTAAAGCATAAATTTACCCCAATAAAAAAGCCCTCAAAAGAGGGCTTTTACAAGACATAATGACCTAAGCTCTAGTGCTAAATTCTAGTGCTAAGTTCTAGTGCTAAGTTCTAGTGCTAAGTTCTAGTGCTAATTAATAAGTCGCTTCGCGCTTTTCAGCTTCAGCATCCCACTGTGGCACAAGATCTTTTAAGAACTTTTGCTTATCCGCATTCATCTTATCCATATCCATACCTAATGCTTGTTGTGCTTTTGCTTTAGTTGAGATATCAGGGATAGCGATAGGCATTTTAACGCCTTTAGCAGCAAGTAATTGAGCCAGCTTGATACGTGCATCAGCGGCTTTATCAACAGCGCCACCCAAAATACGTAATGCTTCTGCTGGCGCATGCGCTGCAACACCGTGAGATGCAGTTGCAAAGTCCCAACGCCACTGGCTGTGACGGATATCCATTAGGATAGGCTTCATTTCAGCTTCAGTTGCACCAGCGTCCCATGCAGCACCCGCTTCGAAGTGAGCGTGTACAAGTTGAGTTTCAGCTCTTAGCTTGATTTCTGTAACACTTTTTTGATTAGCATGTGTTACTTCCATCATGAACTCTTTAGTCTTGCCTTTATGACAAGTTGCACAAGTTTCTTCGAAGCGATCAAATGGGTTACCCACTTTATGATCGGTAAACTTACCTTTACCATTTGCTTTAGCAACACGTGGCATGTGACAGTCAGTACAACTTACGTTGTTCTTACCGTGCATACCTTGCATCCAAGTTTCATAACCAGGATGTTGAGCTTTTAGCATAGGTGTTTTAGAAATAGCGTGAGTCCAATCAGAGAAATTGATGGCATCGTAGTAAACTTCCATTTCTTCAACAGTTGTACCGTTATCCCAAGGGAATTTCACGAAACCTTTATTTTCTTCAGTTTTCTCGAAGTAGTACTCAACGTGACATTGACCACAAACCATAGATTGCTTGTCTTTACGAGAAGCTTTATCAAATGGCTTATCAATTGCTACTAGAGCGCGATCAACATATGGACGAGAAATACGTAGTTTTGGTGAACCTTTTTCATGACAATCGCCACAGCCAAGACTGTTAACGATTTCAGGACCGCCTTTAGCCCATTTACCTTTGAAGTAACCGTCTTCGCCTTGCTCTTCGATCATGCGAGGTACATCAGGGCTTTTACAGCTCCAACATGCCATAGGCATTGGGCCGTCATCAGGTCCTGTTGGTGCGCCAGTACGTAATGTATTACGTAAGTCAGTCACGGTATAATGGTGACCACGTGCTTTATTGTAATCCTTAGCAAAGCCGTAACCTGCCCATAACACAACAAGGTTTGGATCTTGAGCTAACACATCAACAATTTCATCACTTTCTGAGGTAGCATGCCAAGTTTCATATTGAAGCTTGTACTTATCTTTATATACTTCATTTCTAGGTTCTGTTTTATCACTAGCCATTGCACTAGTCATCATAAAACTGCTTGCTAATAATGCACTTAGTGCAACAATCTTTCCTTTCATCTTCATCACCGTTCATCTCCGTGTTACATTTTATATTTGAATAATCACGACATCTCTATTGGCAAACTTATACATTTAAGGTTCAATTAAGAATACCCCTTAATGAGTATTAAGCAATAAGCTTGCGCTAGATCAAAGTGTTAATATGTTGTATGTCACATATTTGCTATTCTGTTAACATAATGACAAGACTCTCAATGAAAAAATTGAGTACTTTGTGTTCAATAATATACTTAAGTTGGGTAACTCATGGCGCAGCGAGGCAGTCTCACATCAACAATATTAAGACTAATGTTAGTACTAATATTTATTTCTTCCAGCCTAGCTGTGTACTCAATTATTAATCTTTCATTTAGTATTGGCGATGCCCGAGCCATTAATGCTTCCGGCTCATTAAGGATGCAAAGTTACCGCTTAAAGTTATTTTTAGAGCGAGAACCACAGTTATTGAATGAAAAAATAAATCAGTTTGAAGAAACCCTAGACTCTGAAGCACTACAGCGCTCCAATGCTTGGTATAGCCCGAAAGAACTTTCAGACCAATATTTATTGGTCATTGATAAATGGCAACAAATGCGTTATTTCATTGAAAATAATGAAAAACCACTCTATACCGCTGCCCTAAAAGACTTTGTTGATACTATTGATTTACTGGTGCTAGAAATGGAGCGATTTGCGGCATTTAAGCTCAGAGCATTAGTTATAAGCCAAATAATCGGTTTATTTTTAATGCTAATAGTGGCAAGTTTTGCGACCCGCTATACCCGCAAAAAGATGGTGCAACCGATACTGCAATTAATGGATGTGGCCAATTCAATATCTAAAGGAAAATTTAACGTTGAGGTGCCAGCCACAGACTATATAGAGCTGCACTCATTAGGGGTCGCTTTCAAAAAGACCGCCGCCGAGCTTGATAGGCTATATCAAGACTTAGAAGGCCAAGTAAATGAAAAAACCACTGCCTTAACTCGCGCCAATAATGAGTTGAGTTTTTTATATGACAACTTAATTATGCTTCATGCTGACAGACTGGATTACAAAGCATTGGGCTTAGCATTAAACCAGCTGCAGCAATTTGAAAGTCTTGATTTTTTACGCCTTGTTATCGAACATGATGACCATTCAATCGATACCATTGAGGCTGATACAGGCTGGCCATCACCTGAACATATCCTAAATAAAGAAAGCAAACTAATCCCTGTTAAGTTTGACCTTAAACTGGAAAATAAAACCTTAGGTTATCTGGAAGTTATTTCTCTAAAGCCGATCAATAACATGTTATTTGTCAATTTCGCTATGATGCTAACCCGCTCTATTGTGATCCATAATGCCACCGAAGAGCGCCAGCAATTAGCTTTAATGGAAGAGCGCGCCGTGATTGCCAGAGAGCTACACGACTCTCTAGGTCAGCTATTATCATATTTAAAAATTCAGGTGAGTTTATTAGGAAAACAAATTCAACCAGCACATAAAACTGAGAAAGTAGCATCACAATTAGCTGATATTAATGAAGGTGTTAGCGTAGCATACGGTCAATTACGAGAACTATTATCCACCTTCCGCTTAACCATTAAAGAGCCTAATTTAAACCAAGCCATTGAAGTCATGATTAGTGAGTTACGTAAGCAATCTGGCATTAACATTGAGCTTAAATATAGCCTTTCGCAGCACCTATTTGCCTCAAGCCAGCATATTCATGTGCTACATTTAATGCGTGAAGCAACCATTAATGCCATAAAACATGCCAAGCCAAATAAAATAGTTATTGATTGTTTTTTAGCAGACTCTGGTATGATACAAATCAACATAAAAGATGACGGCATTGGTGTCTCTCACTTAAAAGAGCGGGATCAACATTTTGGCATCGGCATCATGCATGAGCGTGCAACTAAATTGCACGGCACGGTAAAGTTTGACAATAATCCGCAGGGCGGCACAACTGTTTCCCTCGTATTTCCACCCCAGCAGGAGCCTTTAAATGGGTAAACCTTATTCTGTACTCGTAGTTGATGACCACCCTCTACTTCGGCGTGGCATCTGTCAGTTAATAACCTCAGATAGCGATTTTAAACTATTTGGTGAAGCCGGAACGGGGTTAGATGCATTAACCGCAATAGGTGAAGACGAACCTGATATTATTTTGCTCGACCTTAATATGAAAGGCATGTCAGGCTTAGATACCTTAAATGCTATGCGTCAAGAAGGAGTCACTGCTCGTATTGTGATCTTGACCGTGTCTGATGCTAAACAAGATGTGGTGCGGCTATTACGCGCTGGCGCTGACGGCTATTTACTTAAAGATACTGAGCCAGATTTATTATTAGAGCAGCTTAAAAAAGCCATGCTTGGCCATCGCGTTATTAGTGATGAGGTCGAAGAATACATTTATGAGCTGAAAAATGCTGATAATGATGAAACTTGGATAGCCTCGTTAACCCCACGTGAATTGCAAATTCTCAAAGAGCTTGCCGAAGGTAAAAGCAACCGCGTGGTCGCTGAAGATTTACATATCAGTGAAGGTACGGTAAAAGTTCACGTGAAAAACTTATTACGTAAAGCCAATGCTAAATCAAGAACTGAAATGGCGGTAAGATACTTAAACCACTAACTTCAGTCGCAGCTACTTGTGCCCATTGAAAGTGTTTAGGCCATAAAAAATGGATGACAGCCACTGGCTATCATCCATTTTTATCTCTAAAGCAATAATAAACAGCTATAAGGTCAAGATGCCTGACGAAACATCAACTAGGCTCTGGCGATAAACTCAACCCAACTCTTTAAGGCGCTTTCAAAGTCTTCTAAACCACAAAAGGCTTCTGACTCTGCATCATACATATTCATTGACTCTTCCAAGTCAAAGTCTTCATCAAAATCAATGGCATTGGTATAAATCCGCACCTGCTCACTGTCAATCGCGATAGACAAATCGTTACTTTGCCACGACCAGCCTGCTTTTTTGCTGGCCCTAATTTGTTCAATTTGCTGCAAAATATCGTGGCATTGGGATTTATCAGTACCAAGTTGCTCAGCAAAAAATCGTCCGAGTATCGCATGCTCCATACTGAATTCTGCAAACACGGTGTCGTCTAGACTATTACGGCGAAATTCATATTCCATGGTAAAGCTCAATTAAATAAGGCATTAAGTCTATTTTAACTGATATTGATGCAAACTGCTTAATTACAGCCAGTAAATAATTAAAAATACCCCGAATGGTATTTAAACTTACAGCATCTAAAATGCCTTAATAAGGCATTAGCAAGTAGGTTAAATAGTTAGCGGTATATTTAATGCTAAGTGATAGGATAGGCATTACCAACAAGATAAATCCGCTTTTAAACCATACACCATACCGCCTAGGTATAAGGAATCATATGGAATCAGGTTTTATATATTGCTTATTATTATCAGGTCCTAATGCTGGTCAAAGTTTAACACCTGAGCAAGTTAACCAATGGCAGCCTGCAGATGGTTTATTGTGGCTACATCTGCGTTATAGCGCAGCCGATGCCATAGCGTGGATTAACAACGCCCAATTACCCGCCACTGAAACAGACACCCTACTGGCAGAGCACACTCGCCCAAGGGCTCTTAGCACTGCAGATGGTATATTAATGGCTTTACGCGGAGTTAACCTTAACCCCAATTCAGCGCCAGAAGACATGGTGTCGATGCGCGTTTTCGCCCAGCCACAGCGGATAATCTCTACCTGTGAACGGCCACTACAATCGGTAAAAGATATTGCTCAACATATAATAAGCTCACCTGGTTCTATTGATTCTAGTGCTGATTTTCTTATCTCTTTATGTGAACGTTTAACCCACAGAAAAGTAGAACTCATCCATAATCTTGAAGATGAACTAGATAATCTTGATGAGCAGGTGTCTGAGCATAACAGCCAAACTTTACGCTCCGATATTGCTGAGCTGCGTAAGCAAACGGTTATTTTACGGCGATACTTTTCGCCCCAACGGGATGCTTTTTCGCGGCTACTTAATGACAGCCACTTGCTCTTTAATACTGAGCATAAGCTTCGCATTAGAGAAATTAATGAAGTGCTCATTCGGGTCATTGAGGATTTAGATGCGGTGCGTGATAGAGCCAGCGTCACTCAAGAGCAGCTGCAATCAGTGCAATCTGAGCAGCTTAATAAACGGCTTTATTTTCTGTCACTGATCTCAGCAATATTTTTACCATTGGGCTTTTTAACGGGCTTGCTTGGGGTCAATATTGGCGGCATACCTGGTACTGATAGCCATTTAGCGTTCAGCTTATTTTGTGCAGGACTGTTTGCCATTATTGCGCTGCAAATGTGGCTATTTTATCGCTTTAAATGGTTGTAGTGATTTTCAGACAATAAAAAAGGACGCTTGGCGTCCTTTTTTATTATTCGAAAAATTACTGTGCAGCTGGTGCCGCTTGTGCTTTTTCGATAGACAGCAATTCAACTTCAAATACTAAGGTTGAATTAGCTGGGATAGTACCAGTATCACGTTCGCCGTAAGCAAGTTCTGATGGGATAACGAACTTGTACTTAGCACCAACAGGCATTAATTGAACACCTTCAGTCCAACCAGGAATAACGCGGTTTAGTGGGAACTTAGCTGGCTCACCACGGCTGTATGAGCTATCAAACTCAGTACCGTCAATCAAAGTACCTTTATAGTGTACTTCAACCGTGTCTTCAGCAACTGGAGTGTCACCTGCACCCGCTTCAAGTACTTCGTACTGTAAACCAGATTCTGTGGTTACTACGCCTTCTTTAGCTTTGTTGGTTTCAAGGAACTTTTTACCTTCTTCAACCGCTTTGCTGGCTAATAATGCAGCTTGCTCAGTACGCTTTTCGTTTAATTTAGTGTCTAAACCTTGAAGAACCACTTGCATCTCTTCTTCAGTTAACTCTAGCGTATCAGCTAAACCATCGCTAAAACCTTGGATAACTAAAGTTCTATCAACTGCAAACCCTAACTCTTCTTGTTCAGTAATATGACCCGCCATGTAACGGCCAATAGAACCACCAACACTGTAAGCTTCTTTTTGTGCATCCGTTGTTAATTCAACTTTTTTAGCAACAACTTCTTGCTCTTGATTACACGCAGTTAGACCAACTACAGCCAATGCAACTAACGATAATTTGTAAATAGATTTCATTAAAGCTTCCTCAGCACTCTTGAGCGGTTACAATAACCTTTAAATGTAAAATTTGTATATATTTGGCCACTTTATACTAATTAAAGTGTTTTTAGCAATGGCCGTAAGTCATATCAACGCCAATGAGACAACATTTATGGGAGTAAGTTCATGGTTAGGATCATAATGCTGATATTTTGCATTTGCTTACTCATAGGTTGTCATCCCTCTGCCACACACGTCTTTAGCGTCACTGATGATGCCAGTTACAGCGCCAGCTTATCTGAAGATGGCCAATATGCACTTGTTAGTACAGCAAGTAATGGGATTTTATGGTGGGATCTCAAGGCTAACCAGCTAAAATACCATTGGCAGCATGGCAATAGTGCTAGCGAAAGCGATAATAGCGTCTTTGATACAGCGATCTCTGCCAATGCGCATTATGCCGCGACATTATCTAATAGCTCATTAGTGATTTGGAATATCCAAAGTGGTAAATCCATTGGCTGGTGGTCCTTGCCCGCATCAGCACAATCGGTGGCCATTGCTAATAATGCCCAAACCCTAGTGGGATTAATTGATGGCTCAGTAATGTCATTGGCACCAGAAAAAAATCTGATTAAATTTTTGGGCCATAATGAGCGCGTTTCAAGCGTGTCAATTTCCGCTGATGGCCAGCGGGCACTAACAGGCTCCAATGATGGCTCTGTTATCTTGTGGCAAGCACAAACAGGCCAACCGATTCAGCAATGGCAACTTGAGTCACGCCTTAGTAAAGTACAATTGAATCAGCGCGGCAGCTTGAGTTTTGTCAGTGATATTAAAGGTCATGCCTATATCTATCACAATGACACTGGCGCACAGCAATCGCAATTGGCCATAAACCGACGCCAAATGACCTTTAGTAGTGCCAGGTTTATTCATCAAGATAAACAGCTAATAACAGGCTCACCTTCCAAAGAAATTATATTATGGGATACAAAAACTGGTAAAAAACAAACAACAAGGCAAATTCAGCTGACGAAAAACAGCCAAAATAGAGGTGCCGTTGTATACTCTATTGCAAGTGATGAAAATCAAAACATCATCAGTATCAGTAATCAAGGTTTAGTAGAAACATGGGGCAACTTAAAATAGTGCCATGTTTGGAGAAGATTAATGCAAGATGTACATCAAAAAATTGATGATTTAGAAATGAAAGTCGCTTTTCAAGAAGCAACCATTGAAGATCTCAATCAAGAAGTGATTAAATTAAATGACCTTGTTGCGTTTCAGCAACATCAATTGTCATTAATCGTCAATAAACTACAAGCGATTGAACCCAGTAATATGGCTTCTCAAGCAGATGAAACACCACCGCCACATTATTAATCTATGCTATATAAGCCATGATGAGCTAAGCCGCTATGAGCTAGCTTTTAGATAACGTGGTCGCTTTATTATTAACATTAAAGAGTCAAGAATTCGCTTGATGTTATCAAGCTGAATTTTCAGTAAGGGATTATATGCTAGAAAGTAACATTCTAACGATTGCTAAAACCGGTGCCGCTATTTTAACTCACCAAACTCAGCCCGTTGTTACTTTTGATCAAGCTCTGGTTCAGCTAACCGACGATATGATGGCTACTATGTTGGCAGCCAATGGAGTCGGGATCGCTGCGCCACAAGTGTTTAGTAATAAAGCGGTATTTATTATGCATTCAAGGCCAAATGCGCGCTATCCCTCAATACCCACAAGCCAAGCAACCATAGTTATCAACCCACAAATAATTAGCAGTTCGTTAGAGGTGGAAGCGGCTACAGAGGGATGCTTATCAATCGATAACCAGCGTGTTAGCGTCTATCGGCATAAACACATTAACGTGGAATACCAAACCTTAAGCGGTAAGTGGGTAACACAACAGTTGAGCGGCTTTGATGCCCGCATTTTTCAACATGAATTTGATCATTTACAAGGTATTACTTTGCTAGAAAGGATAAATATGCCAGATCAGCAACAGGCCTTCGACCAAGAAAAATCACGGTTGCAGGACGTATGCTAATGAAAGCACTGAGCAGTATTTTCCTATTGCCAATCCTGTTATCAGGCTGCGCTTATAATAGTGTGCTGATTAACTACCCTTCGCAAATTGCGCCGATTAAACAGCAACTCAGTGGCCCAACACCCAGCGCCAAACTTAATGAGTTGGCCGGTGAAATTGATACCAATGATGGCCTACTTTACGCCCAAGAAGCTGGCCGAGTAGCGCAAATATCGGGTGATTTTGATGCCAGTAAAAATTATTACCAACAAGCCATCAAAGCCTATCAAGCCTTTGATGACAGAGCCGTTATTAGCGCCTCAGACTTAACCGCCACCGCCAGTAGCCTAGTATTAAACGACAATGCCATTCCATATCGCGGCCCTGGCTATGAGCGCATTATGGTGCATCAATACCAAGCCTTTAACTATTTATTTGCCGGCGATCCCCAAGGGGCGTTAATTGAAGTGCGCCGCAGTAATGAGCTGCAAAGCAGTGAGCAGGCGCGCTACCAAAAATCGCAAAAATCAGTGCAAGCCATGGCCAATGGCACCATTGATAGCGAATTAAATAAATTAGGATCAGCGGCTGGCACAGTCACCAGTTCCTTTTTAAATGCCTACAGCTATTACACTACAGGGTTACTGCATGAGTTATTGGGCGAGCCCAATGATGCCTATATTGATTACCGTAAAGCCGCTCAAATAAGCCCGAATAATAAATACCTCCAACAAGATTTAGTCAGGTTAGCCAAGCAACTTTCAATGCCGCAATATGATGAATTCAAACGCCGTTGGGGAGATGCCATTTTACCTAAACAAGGCCAAGGTCAGGTGGTGATGGTGGTTGAACGTGGCTTTGTCCCCGAAAAACAAAGCCTGACCGTGCCGTTTACAATTCATGGCAACTGGCAAACGGTGTCATTAGCCACTTACCAGCCCTATAACCAAGTGATCCCGCCCTCAATCATTCAAGGTTTTGGCACAGTGCTAAAAGCTGAGCCCATTGCCAATATCGATGCCTTAGCCATTAATGCCTTAAAAGAAGATTTACCCGGCGCATTGGTTCGACAAGCCGCGCGGGTCTATACTAAATCAGAGTTTACTCGCAGCGTCGAAAGTGGCAGTAAACGCCGTAATAATGAAGCCGATGCCGCCGCCATATTAATGCAAATTTTCAATGTAGTAACAGAGCAAGCAGACAGAAGAAGTTGGCTAACGCTGCCAAGGCAAGCGCAAATAGCGCGCCAATATATTGAGCCAGGCGCCTATCAAGTCAGCCTAGGTAACAGCCCAGCTGCGACCATTAATGTTCACGCTAATCGGGCCACCTTAATTTGGGTAATAGAAACTGGCAATCAAACCCGTTTTTATTCAATAATAATTTAATACGACTCCTATTTAACGCGACTTTTTAAAAACAACAACTTTACCTTTTATCTAACATGGAACTTACTATGAAACATTTTAAACTGATTTTTGTTTTAGCTGCGGTTATTGGGCTATCAGCGTGTCAATCTAAGGTTGAGTATGGCGATGCCACAGAAGTAGAAACCGTGAATGAAAACTTCGGTTCAACGGATCTACAAGTCATTGCCGCCAAAATGGTCGACAGCATGTTAACCTTCCCACCAGTGATCGTAATGACCCAAAACGATCGCCCAATTATTTTCGTTGATAAAATTAAAAATAAAACCTCAGAGCACATCGACACTGAATCAGTCACTGACACCATCAGTAACAAGCTATTACGCTCAGGTAAGTTCCGCTTTATTGACATGACTAAAGTCGATTCAGTGCGCAAGCAGCTTGATTACCAAAACAATGCTGGCATGGTCGACCCATCAACTGCGATTAAGTTTGGCCGCCAAGTGGGCGCGCAATACATGCTATACGGCAATCTTTCTAGCATAGTAAAACAAGATGGCAGCACTAAAGATGTTTACTATAAAATGACCATGCGTCTTATGGACCTTGAAACAGGCTTAATTGAATGGTCTGATGAAAAAGAAATCCGTAAAGTAAAATCGAAGTCTTTCTTAGGCATGTAAGCCTATTCGATTTACAATCATAAGCCGACGTCACGTCGGCTTTTTTATAGCAAAAATAACAATAATAAAAACATCAAATTAGGTTAGGGAAGAATTTGTGAACTCGTTTAAGTCTGCGCTTATTGCACTGGTCTGCTCCAGTTTATTTGCCTGTAATGCCACCGCGCCCAATATCAAACCCCGAGATGGCAGCGCGAACATCACTCAGGGCCAAGCTAAAGCTCGCTCAAATGTGGTGTCAGAGGTAGATTACCAACTCAGTTTTACCCTCACTGGTGAAACCCGTTTTGAGGCCATTAGCAAAATAGATTTTAGCCTTGCAAGCACAGCGGAAGCATTAACCATCGACTTAAACCAAGCCAATATCAGCAAATTATTGATTAATGGCAAAAGCCTTTACCCTAACTACAATGGCGCATACCTCACCATTAACCCGCTGCTTTTATCAAGTGGCAAAAACACCATTGAGATAAGCTACAGCCGCGAGCACAGTACCAATGGCGAGGGCTTGCATCGCTTTGAAGACCCCGTTGATGGCAAGGTATATTTGTATTCCCATTTTGAACCCGCTGCTGCCCAGCAAATGTTTGCCGTGTTTGACCAACCCGATTTAAAAGCCAGCTTTCAAATTACTGTTGAAGCGCCGCCAAGCTGGCAGGTGATAAGCACCATGGCTGAAACCCATATTGAAGATCTTGGCGACAGCAAAATTTGGACTTTCCCAGCGACGCCAAAACTGAGCCCTTATAACTTCTCAATGCATGCTGGGCCTTATCATGTGTGGCAAGATAACTCAGGCAAATACCCCATGCGTTTATTTGCCCGCCAATCTGTGGCTGAGCAAGTTAACTATCAAGATTGGTTTACTTACACCAAGCAAGGCCTCAGCTTCTTCGATGATTACTTTGGTATTGACTACCCTTTTAAAAAGTACGACCAATTATTAGTGCCTGATTTTCTCTATGGCGCGATGGAGAATGCTGGCGCCATTACCTACTCAGAAAGCCGCTTTATGGTAAAAGACACCATGACCGCCGCCCAAAGGCAGCGGTTAGCTGGGGTTATCATGCATGAAATGGCGCACCAGTGGTTTGGCAATTTAGTGACCATGAAATGGTGGAATGGCTTATGGCTCAACGAAAGCTTTGCCTCCTTTATGGGCACCTTGGCCACCAGCGAAGCCACCGAATTTAACCACGCTTGGCGCAGCTTTTACGCCAGTGGCAAGCTAAAGGCGTATCAGCAAGATAGCCTAGTGACCACTCACCCCATCGAAGTTCCTGTGGCCAGTAGCAATAATGCCTTTGATAATATTGATGCTATTACCTATTCAAAAGGCGCGTCGGTGTTAATGCAATTACGCCATTTACTGGGCGCTGAGACATTCCAACAAGGTGTGCAGCAATACCTTAAAACATACAGTTATCAAAATGCCCAGTTAGCGGATTTTATTAATAGCCTTGCCAAAGCCAGTAATCGCGACTTAAGCCAGTGGACACAAGAGTGGCTGTACCAAGCTGGGGTTAACACCTTAACAGCCCAATACCAATGTAAAGACCATCGCATCAGCAAGTTTTCATTGCTACAAAGCGCCCCAAGTGAAGACTTTGCCACCCTGCGAGAACAAAAAGTACAAGTGGCATTATTTAGAGCAGCGCGGCATTTTATTCACCATAGCACCACGGTAGCGGTCACTTATAAAGGCGCCATTACCGAGGTACCTGAACTTGTAGGCGAGTATTGCCCAGACTTGGTTTACCCAAATTTTGATGATTGGGGCTTTGTAAAGGTTGAGTTAGATCAGCGCTCGTTTAACACGGTAAAGCAGCAGTTAGCTAAGGTCAGTGACCCATTACTGCGGTCAATGTTATGGCAAAGCATGTGGGACAGTGTTAGCGATGGCCACACCTCATTAAAGCAGTTTATTAATGTCGCCTTAGTTAATGCCCCATTAGAAAAAGACTACACCATTTTAGGCCAAGTCATTGGCTACTTAACAGAGGTGCAAAAAAACCTTCATAGCATGGCGCCTAACCATAAATCTTATGCCACTAAAGTCAGCAAAGCGCTAACACAAATGAGTTTACGCATGACCATGGAGCACCACGACGATGCTGATTTTCAGCGCCGTTGGTTTGATGCTTATATTAGCTTAGCCAGCGACAATGCCGCCCTTGGGCACTTAGCCGATATCTTGGCTGGCATTGCGCCGATTAAAGGGTTAACTATCAGTCAGGATTTACGCTGGAAAATAATCATTCAATTAAATCGCTATGATTACCCTAATAGCGCGGCGTTGCTGGCAAACGAAAAACAACAAGATAACAGCGACAGTGGCCAAAAATCTGCCATTGCCGCAGAAGTGTCTCGCCCTCAAGCTAGCCTTAAACGTCAATGGCTACACAAGATACAAGATGACAGCCGACTGCCCTTTGCCAAAGCCCGTATCGCCATGGATCATCTTTACCCAAGCGAACAAAAATTACTGAGCGCCGCTACTGCGGAGCAGCGTTTAGATACGCTAAGTGAGATTGATAAAAAAGGCCCGGTATTTATGCGCGCTTACAACCGAGCATTAATCCCCATGGACTGCACCAATGCCAATATTGAAGCTTTATCTGAAGTGTTAAATACCCAAACGGGATTATCGAAAATGACTCGGCGGGCACTGTTAGAAGCCCGCCAACAGGAACAAACCTGTGTCAGCATGAGTGAGGCCTTAGCAAGATAATAAGCGAGCGCTAGCTTTTTGAACTAGCACTAGCTTTTTGAACTCGCGCTAGCTTTTTGAACTCACGTTAGCCTAGCGCCTAACCCTAAAGGTCATCATAATAGGCGCGTGATCAGTACTATCACTGTCACGCTCATATTCTGGCCTAACTAAGTGCCTATCGTAAGTTTGATAACCACTCACTTCCGCTAAATTGCGTGGGTGAGCGGCATCAAACTCACAGCTTGCCAAAATATAATCTAATACCGAGCCAGTATTGCCATAATAATGGGTTGCTGGCCTATCATGCTTATGTAAATCAGGCGCTGGTGCATCATCAATGTCGCTAGTCGATTCATCTGCATTAACACTAGATTCATATTCATCTTGGGCTAAGGTGGCATTGAGCTTTTGCCCTGCTTGAAACAATTCATAACTATCAAATAAACTAAAGCGTTCAAACTCAGCTTTAAGATTAACGTCATTCAATACTTTAAGGTTTGGATCGATAATATCGCTTCTAAACACTCGCTTGCTGTTAGCCCTAAAAGCCTCCAGTGCTGTGCTTTGCAATGAATCATTAAAATCACCCATTAATAACACCGGCAGCTGATTAGCCTGGCGGCGTTTGGCAATTTCATAAAATAGTAATGCCGCTTCACTGCCCCTTTGCATATTCGATGCCCATGTACCAAGGGCTTGTCTGGCCATAATATCAGCGCCGCCAGTCATGCCAGTATCGGCTAAAGTGTCGATACCCATGCCACTGCGTTTAGACTTTAAATGCACCACGTAACACTCGCACTCACCAAAGTTGGGAATGTTAACCCTTGCCAGTAACGGTTGGCGGCTAAAGCTAAAATCACTGGCAATGCCCATCAGTGGCAATAGTGATTTATCAACGCTGATTAAGGCAGTTTCGGTTATCGGAAATTTAGAAGCCAGCGCCACTACAGGGCTTTGATAAACATAGTCACTGACTAAGGTTGGCTCATCTAATACCGCAAAATAGTCATAGCCTAAAGGGAGCAATAACGCTTTTAAGGCATCGGGGCTAAAGACTTCTTGAAAACCAATCATGTCAGGTTGCAGCTCAGTGAGATAGTCAGTTAACCAGCGACATTTTTTTTGCCACTGCTGATGGGAATAAATATTTTCAAAATCATAATAAGCTGCAGGTGGCTCGATGAAGTTGAATAAATTAAACGAGGCCACCCGATACTGACGTGGCGTTTTTTGTGCAACTTTAGGGGGAATGTCAGCGTCGATTTCAGCAGCGACATCTGCCGCTATTGGCAGTAACAGATCATTATTTTGATCCTTTTGCAGATCTTTTTCTAGACTATTTTTAAGAGCTTTATTCAGAGTATTTTGACGGCTTTTTAAACTCACACGCGACACCTTACAACACCGATTAAGACTACAGATTATCCCCTATTCACCCCTATGTCGATGTTTGTCATACCGACTAAAAATCACCCTATTAGAATCTCTAAAACCAACAATTGTGTTTAAAGATTAAATAAAAACATGATCCTAAATTAGCAAGTGCCGTATTACCCATCGACATGACAATACGACAAAATGAATTTGAGGATATAAAGATGAAACGGAAATACTCCCTTGGTCTGTGCTTTTCACTAATCGCCCTAACTGCTTGTTCAGATGATGACGATGACAAAATTGTTATTGAAGAAACCCCCAATATTGAATATGCCCAAGTACGAGTTATTCACGCATCAAGCGATGCGCCTATGGTTAATGTCACTGCCGATGGCGCTCAGTTATTAGCCGATGTCGATTACGCCGTTTCAAGTGGTTTGTTAGAAGTTGAAGCCTCAACCTACGCCATTACCGTAGATGCAAAGCTTGCAGATGGCACCACTACAACGGTATTGTCAGCCGACTTAGCCGCCGCTGCTGATATGGAATATACCGCCGTAGCTTTAGGTAACGTCAGCGATGAAAACTTGATGCTCAAGTTGGTTGCCAATGAAAAAGCCGACATCACCGCAGACAATGCCCGAGTGCAAGTATTACATGCTGCTCCTGATGTGGGTTTAGTGGATATTTACGTCACCGAGCCAATGGCAGACATCGCCATGATGGAGCCAACCTTATCGGCCAATTACATGGATAACAGTGATCAGCTTGAAGTGCCGACCGCTGATTATCAAATTCGAATTACCCCAAATGGTGACAAAACCGTGGTGTTTGATTCAGGCACAGTCAATTTAGCCGCAGGTAATGATTACTTCATTTCGGCAATCCCAAATGAATGGTCAGGAGACTCACCTGTCGCGCTGTTAGTGGCATTACCAGATGCACAAGTACTTTTAAATGATGTGAGCAGTGGTAGCGACATCCGTGTAGTCCATGCCGTAGCAGACGCACCTGCTGTTGATGTGTTTCTTGATGGCAGCATGACTCCCGCCATTGACATGCTATCGTTTGGTCAATTTGCAGGTTACGTCAACATCCCAGAAGGCATGCACACAGTCACTGTGGCAGCTGATGCTGATAACTCAGTTGAAGTGATTAAAGATGCCGAAGTCGATTTAATGCTAGGTGCCAGCTACTCAGTGCTCGCAGTCGGCTCTTTATCTGACAACGACATTAGCCCTTGGGCCTTTGCCGAGCACACTCGCCGCATTGCAACTGAAGCTAGATTAAACGTCATCCACGCTTCGTACTCAGCGGGTAATGTCGATGTTTACCTCACCCCTACAGCCGACATCAGTGCATCAGAGCCTGCGCTAACAGATGTACCATTTAAAGCAGCGTCAGGTAGTTTAAGTGTTGCCCCAGGTGATTACACCGTAAGCGTCACTGTAACAGGTACTAAAACTGTTGCCATTGGTCCACTGCCAGTGAGCTTAGCTGCAAATGGGCTATACAGCGTTGCTGCAGTGGATGCAGAAAATGACACTTCTATGTTTTCAGTTATTCTAATGGATGACTTTGTTGCCGAAGAAGAGTAACAACCAATTCAATACTGATATCTACCCAGTATGAGTATTGATTAAACACGATTTACCCGTCCCTGCGTTACCTTTTGCGACTTATCCCTCACCCAGATAAGTCGCTTTTTTTACTAAAATCATCAATCAAAACCATAACTCAACTTAAATGCCAGCTAAACAACCTTGAGGCACAGCATTATGCTAAAGTTATTTCCGCTTTATATTGTCACTTTGGTGTTATTTCATTTACTCAGCATAAAGGCTTTCGCCATGGAAATTCAGTTTGATAACCCCAATCATGTCAAAGAGGGCAGAATAAGTAATGACACGGTAATGGGCGGATTATCGGCAAGTCAGCTTGACTCTCAACAAGGCCAAAATGCCGTATTTAGCGGTAATGTCTCGCTAGATAATAATGGCGGCTTTGCCTCGATAGAGTTTCAATTACGTCAAACAGCCCCTTATAGTGACCGTATTACCCTTAGGGTCTTTGGTGACGGTAAACGCTATCAATTACGCCTAAAAACCGCCAAACTGAGTTTTGGTGAAGCCTATGCCGCCGACTTTGATACGCAAGCGGGGCAATGGAGTGAACACACATTTACCGTGACAGATTTTCTGCCACGTTTTCGGGGTAGAAATATCAGCGCGCCAGCGTTAAAATTTGCTGATATCAGCCGTATTGGGTTACTGATCGCCGCCAAACAGCAAGGCCCATTTAGTATTACCTTAGATACGCTTATATTTGATAGCCACATATAAGCTCAAGCTAAGCATAAGCTGAGTAGAATCAGAGCGTGAGCGCGAACGGCTATCGCACCTCATCACCCTATTTTTGACTGCAAGGATTAGCAATGAAAAGTTTGGCCGGCATTAAAGGCGTCATTTTTGATTTAGATGGCACCTTGGTTGAATCAGCACTGGATTTTAGCCAAATAAAACAGGAATTAGGTTGCCCATGCGATGTTGACCTACTGGATTTTGTCGCCGATATTACCCATCCGCCTTTGCAAGATAGAGCCAACCAAATTATCTTGGCCCATGAAACACAAGATGCCACTAACGCCAAGGCCTTGCCGCATATGCAAGAATTGCTCAGCACCATTGAACAGTTAAGTTTGCCCAGCGCCATTGTTACCCGCAACAGTAAAGCGGCCACGGCCACCAAGCTTAGGCAAAATAATATCAATCTCGAACTGGTATTAACCCGCGAATGTTATCCCGCCAAACCCGCCCCAGATGCACTGCTGGCCATCGCCACCACTTGGGATTTAGACCCTGCGTCACTGATTTATGTGGGCGATTATTTATATGATATTCAAGCGGCGAAAAATGCAGGGATGAAGTCGGTGTTTATCAACCACAATAAGCAGCCTGATTATCAATCTCAGGCTGATTTTATTGTGAATGATTTACGACAATTACAACACGCGATTTTGGCGTCTAATAGCTAGTTAACTCGCTACTTTAGGGGCATGATTGGGATTGGTTTGTAACTTTTTTTGGACAAAAAGTGGGTTAGTAACGCCGCACTAAGCGGACTAAAATAGAGGGTTTAAATGCGTAGCAAAGCTAAACGTAACCCGCTGTTTTAGTTATATTTAAATGCCTCATTAACTGTTCACCAGGAACTTAGCAACTTCAATAGGTTCAACTTCTTTGCCGAACATATTTGCATCCCAGTTAGCACCGACTAAACAATCGTCTTTGTGCATACCATGAAGCCAATTATCTATAAATGAATCAAGAGTAATCATCTCAGGCTTATACTCTTTCCAATTATCTTTTGCACAACGTAATGCATATGCTTCATCAGACCAAAAGACATACACATCAATATCTTCATATTCGTTAGATGGGCATACTGCCCAACCACCTTCTGGGTGTTTAAGTCCCCAAACAGCGCCAAACTCAGATACTCGCTTTAAGAAACGTTGATAATTACTTTCAGTTGTTGCTACATCTTGAAACACATACACTCCTTAAAAACAGTTAACGCTTCACATATGGGGCGCAGACTTGCTGGCTAAAATTGCGCGTAGCGCCAGCCAGCGAGTATGCGTCCCAATGAGCGAAGCGAATGAACATAATGTGTTTGTTATATTTTTACTCAAAATCAACCTCTAGTGTTACGGACATGCCACACCCAGTACCGTAGCTAAAACTTAAATAATGCTGTTGAAAGTTTTTGTGGTCTGTAACGAACCATACTTTAGTAACACCATCATCTTCATATGTGCTTAATGTAGCAAAAAAGGTGGGGTGTTCAAGATTGCTCACGAATAGCGAGACTGAATCAAAGCGTTGACCATCAATACTTTTTGGCAACTCTGCAATTACGTCGTATGCACCGCTGTTCAGAGTAGTTTCTACTTTGAAAAGATTACCGTATTTTTTATTCCACTCTTCCGCTTGCGCCTCTGTATGAAAGCAAGTTGTTGAATTAGCAAAACAACTAAAAAAACACAGTGCAAAGATAGCTCTCAATGTTCAATCCCTAGAAAAATATAACGCCGCATTAAGCGGACTAAAATTGTGGGTTATACTGTGGAGCGAAGCGGAACGTAACCCACTGTTTTAGTTCCGTTTAAATGCCCTTGTTAGGCGTATTGCCAAAGTGCTTATATTATTCTAGATATTTCTAAAGCCATTTCTTTAATATCAGGGGCAACTAACCCCATAGTATTTCTATTTAGATT
Source organism: Shewanella sp. 10N.286.51.B2 (assembly GCF_041469265.1). Lineage (NCBI taxonomy): Bacteria > Pseudomonadati > Pseudomonadota > Gammaproteobacteria > Alteromonadales > Shewanellaceae > Shewanella > Shewanella sp. 10N.286.51.B2. The sequence goes on along the minus strand of NZ_JBFRKH010000074.1, from coordinate 35,255 downwards.
AGCTTCACTCATATTCTCGATGTGCTTTAGCCAATTAAGGTGATAATTCTCTGAACGGTTGATCGTACTAATACGAGATTTCTGAGTTTTGATCTTAGCCCAGTTATTATGGGTTGAATCAATATGCTTGTGATATAAATATGAAACCAAGAAAGTAGCACCAATCGTAGTTAGGAGATCTCCACCTTCAAACGAAAAAATATGTCGCTCAGAACTTACACTCGTCATAATAATTCCTAGTTAATAAATAGTTGCTGACACAATAATGAATATACGCCTAACAGCTTATTATCCAGCGTCTCGGATAAATCCCTGCTTATAATTAATTTTGAATTCAATTTATCACGTAACTTACTGATATAAAATAACTAACACCTACTTTATTGGCCGCATTTAAGGTTAATCACTCCGCAAAGTTGAGCCTGAACATTTATCGGGTCCATTGTTACTCAATATGAATAACATAAACCCATGAAATATATAAGTTAAACTTTCAACCTCAAATTTATCGATGCCAATTGACCTGATTTTGGCTTCGATAATAATGAAAAATTCTTAGAGGATTAATATAACTGCGTTAATACACAGTGATATTAAGCTTTAAACTTCATTTATATTGGCCCCGTTACAGCAGGCCATTACTTCAATCTAACCAATTGCCTGCCGCAGGTGATGTATAGGATATACAAATGTCGCGATCACATGGTCAATGATGTTCCCGACATCATCATGACATTTCCCAAATCCCTATGGGTCAGATGTGAAAGAGCGACCTTATGTGCAAGCACTACTGTGACACGCTGCATTCTTTATATAAATCAAAAGGTCCCTGAAAGCTCTGCCAAAACAAATAACATCCTTGTTAAACGGCCAGTTCGGCATCCATGCCTCTCGCTCAGAACGTTTCACACTGTGAAACTTCGCCATGTCATGGACGGTCACAGCTGCGCTTACACCGGAATTTTCATATCTTCGATTTAGCCTCATATATTGCGGCAAGTAAAAGCTAAAGAGTTGAAGATCTATTTGCCTCCGACTCAATTTGAATTGAGGACGCAGAGAAAATAGCGTGTGCTCACATGGATGTGAGCATAGCTTTCGCGGTGCAGGGTCACTCCTTAGCATCCATGCCACCGTGACATTTGTAAATCCATTTACTTCAGACTCACCATCGGAAGCGTTAGCATTTTCACTCTTTATAATAAACAGGGGCCGAAGTTAGCAACAAACGAAGTCAGAAGCTGGATCAATCCCCATCGAAAATTATGCGCTTTTCAGCATTTTTCGTCGGGGTGCTGAGGGATTGTTAAGGGGGACAAGCAGTTTCCCCCTTGACTCTGGTGTGGGCGAAGCGCCACGACTTTGATTTTTACATGGCAAAATAAATTGAGGGCAAGTGTGAATGTGAAAAAACCACAATGTTAATCCAAACAGAGTTTGGAAACAGAACCCTTCTATAGCTGAACCTTTTAACCCGATTCAACGTAATAACGTAATGAGGTAAATAAACAATCAGATGAGATATAGACCACCAACTAGGAGAAATGAATGAACCCACTACATCCAAAAAAGTTACTTCATAGTAAGTGGACTAAGGTCAATGTGACCGAAAAGCTAAAACACTTTTCGGTCATCAAAGTCAGTTTTGATGAACAACAAAACGTGATTGAATGCTTGATTAGAGCAGAGCTAAACGGTCAAGAATTTGCTATCAATTGGCGCGAGTTAAAACAAACCAGCCAGTGGTTACAAGGCTGGAAGTAATCATAAAAAATCACAAATCTCAGTTAACGGTTTCTTGTGTAAAGCATGCTCTGGTACCGTAGCATTCTCATCAGGATAACCAGCCACAATCAGCATATAGGGGCGCTCATTGTCATTATCTCGGCCACATACTTTACTTAAAAACGACATAGGTTTGGGAGTGTGAGTTAAGGTGCCAAGGCCTGCATTGTGCAGCGCCTGAATTAAAAAACCTGTGGCGATGCCTACCGACTCATGCACGTAATAATTCTGCTTTTGCTCACCATTATCTTCGCTGCGTTTTTTAGAAAACACCGCTATTAACCAAGGGGCGGTTTCTAGATAAGGTTTGCTGGCATTAGTGCCTAATGGCTTTAAATTATCGAGCCACTCTTCACCGCCGCGACCGGCATAAAACGCTTGTTCAATGGCTTCTGCTTGCTGGCGAATTTGCGCTTTAATCTCAGGGTTACTGATGGCGACAAAGTGCCACGGCTGATGATTCGCGCCATTTGGCGCGGTTCCTGCCGCTAAAATACATTGCTCAATAACCTGCTGAGGAACCGCTCTATCAGAGAACTTACGTATCGAATGACGGCGTTTTACATTTTGATAGTTTTGCTGCGCCCGTTCAATCATCTCTGCTTGGCTATATTCGATGAAATCTGTCAGTGGTAAGTGAGCTTCGGTCATGTGTGTTCCTTGATTATTTTAGTTCGACCATGTGAGTGGTTCTCAAGCCGTTACTCCGGGCAATTACGTGCCCTGTTGCTGCTTTTTTTTGAAATCAGCTAAGGTGATTTGTAATGCTTCAATCGCCGTTGTGGTATCTATTTTATTTTCTTCGAGTAACTGAATTAAATCGACCGCAAGTTGAATGGCTTTAGGCGCATCATTCAAGGCTGATGGTTGCGGAGTTTCTGTGGTCATTTGCGTTATCCAATATGTAAAGTAGGCCTAACCATACGCACATAATGATTGCGCTATGGCTCAGCCGATATGTTAACTCAGTAATTGTTGTTGGCCTGCGGTTTATGGTAAGACTTTAGCTGGCTGCTTTGTTATAAAACACATTAACTCGCAATTAAAGTGAAAAGTTAGCAATGGCTTTTTGAATGCCCACCACATCAGTGCCTTTTTTTAGCTCTTTAACTATGGGTTGCTCTGTGCCTGAAATATAAATTTTCAGCTCGGCATCCATATCAAAGGTACCTGCGGTTTCAACAATAAAGTGAGTCATCGATTTATAAGCAATTGAATGATAACTCACCTTTTTGCCCGTCATGCCTTGTTTGTCGATTAAAATAAGCCGTTTGTCGGTGAACACAAACATATCGCGGATCAATTTATAACCCAGATGCACTGACTCATTGTCAGCCAAAATTGGCGCAAGCTCTTGCTCTAATTCTGCTAAATCAACTTCTGACGAGTTACCTAATATCGCATCAAATAATCCCATAACGTCTCCCTGTTTTTATGTTTTCAAACTGAATGGTCAGCTTATTCATTATATTTATGCCACAAAATACTGCGCTATCTTGATGATATTAACAAGCTTATTCCATGCTAAAACCAATACTTATAAATGTTCAATAGCTGCTGCTATGGACTAATAACCCTGCAATTACCAATGCAATTACCTATGCAACTACCTATTCAACTACCTATGCAGCAGCGCTTTTGTGCGCACTTATTTTGAGCCGTATTAACAAGCTTATTCCATGCTAAAATCTCTACTTATAAAAAAGAGTCAACATGCTGGCTTGGTACTTTAGGAAAAATATGAATGCTGCAATAATTGGTGCCACAGGGCTTATTGGTGCAAATGTGTTACTTGGATTACTGGCTGATGAGCGCTACCAGCAAGTAATGGTTTTAGGTCGACGTCTGCCACAACTGGCTGAAGGCACCCACGGCATCGACAAGCTCAGCTTTATTCAATGCCAGCTAGAAGACATCCCCAGTTTATCCATTCCGATCGACATCGATCATGCATTTTGTTGTTTAGGCACCACCATTAAGCAAGCGGGTAGCCAAGATAATTTTAAAAAAGTAGATGTGACTGCAGTTATTGATTTCGCTAAGTTAATCCAACAACATCAACTTAGCAGAAACCGTTCAAAGCCATGGTCTTTTTCAGTGGTCACGGCATTAGATGCCAATGCAAATTCAAGCATTTTTTATAATCGTGCTAAAGGTCAGGTACAGCAAGCCTTAGTCGCGCTTAACCTACCTAAACTAATGATATTTCAGCCAAGCTTGTTATTAGGGGAGCGTGCGAGTCAGCGAACCTTAGAAGATATAGGCCAAGGGTTATTTAAACTCACTTCCGGTTTCTTTATCGGCCCACTTGTGAAATATAAGCCCATAAGCGGCGAGCGAGTGGCAAAAGTGATGTTGCAGACAGCTATACAAAATGAGCTACATACAGCCGCTAATAACCACTCCCCAGCAGTGCAAATCATAGATAACAAAGCCATGCATTTAACGGCTAAATAACTTATTCATTTCCATAAAAAAAGGCGCTTATTATAAGCGCCTTGATTAATTAGCCTTGTCATTTAGATGCTTATTTGATGAAAGCTTATTCATTAAAAGCTTTGCCAATGAAGGCGCAGTTAATAAAGGCTAATCTAAAAATAACACTAGCCTTAAAAATTAGCCGATTAGTCTTTGGCTAAATGCTTATATAAACCTTGGTATTCAGCACAATCTTGCATTAAGTCTTCATGGGTGCCACTGGCGGCAATCAGCCCATTATCCAGCATATGAATTTGATCCATTTCAGCCATGGCGGTGAGTCTGTGGCTGATCATCAGTAAGGTTTTACCTTCAGCAAACGTAAACAGTAAGCGTAAAATTTCCCGTTCGGTGCGTTTATCAAGCCCTTCGGTTGGCTCATCAAGCAATAAAATAGGCGCATCACGCAGTAATGCACGAGCCACCCCAATTCGGCGCTGTTCGCCACCTGATAACTGACGCCCGCCGTCACCAATCCAGCTGTCTAAACCAATTTCTTCACCGCGATCTGTAGCCGTTACGGACTCAAGTAACGTGCCTAAGCCCACTTGCTTTAACACTGCGATTAAGCGCTGATCATTGGCCTTTTTCTTTTGCCCCTCAACATAAGGTAAGGCAATGGTTAAGTTATCGCGTACTGTGCCAGCAAATAAATGCACCCGCTGACTCACCACTGTCATCGCGTTGCGTAATGACACTTCGTCATAGTCAGCAATATCATGACCTGATAATCTGATTTGACCTTGTTGCGGCATCCACTCACGGGTGATCAGTGCAAGCAAGCTTGATTTACCACAGCCCGTTGGCCCAAGTAAGGCCACTTTTTGGCCTTGGGTTATATGTAAATTAACCCCTGTTAAAATTGACCGCTCAGCTTGATAGCCAAAGTGAATGTCGTTTAACTCAAGTTCTGTAGCACCTAATTCCCCCCCTTGAAATTGGCGCTCACCGTACTGAATATCCCCTTGCTGATCGGTAATTTCAGTAATACGTTTAGCCGATAACACACAGCTAGATAAATGCTGAAACGCCCCAGAGATTGGCATCATCATTTCAATTGACGCCATAGTAGCAAACACCATTGTCGCCATTAAGGGGCCTGGCGGCACCTGCGCACCAACGCCTTGTCCAGCAAGATATAACATCATTACCACAGCAAAACCGTTCACCGCAATCAATAGCCCTTGGCTAAAACCAGTAATATTGGCCATGGCTGTTTGGCTGTTAAATAAGGCTGTTTCAGCATCACGTAATTTTTGTCTATAACGATCATTAGCTGCAAAAATGCTTAATTCAGCTTGTCCCTGAATAACATCAAGGATTAACACTCTAAAGTGGCGCTTAGCATCTACCACAGCCTCACCAGGTTTTCTGCCTAAGCGATAGAATATCAATGGCAGCACAATCCATACACTCAGCAACAAACCACATAGGCTTAACGCTAGGGTTAAATCAAACCAAGATAAAAATGCATACAAGGCAATGATGGTCAATAACGACGCTGTCATTGGCACCAGTAAGCGTAAATACAAATGATCTAAGGTATCGATATCGGCCACTAGACGGTTAAGCATGTCGCCTTGTCGTAACCCTTGCAGATTACTGGCACTAAGCGGAAACAGCTTTTTCCAAGACCAAACCCGTAAATCCGTAAGTAATTTAAAGGTCGCCTCATGGGTAGCTAAGCGCTCACCATAACGACTTGCGGTGCGGGCAATAGAGAAAAAACGCACCCCACCAGCAGGAGTAAAAAAGTTAAAGGCTAATGCCGTGGCTGCAGTTAAACCCGCGATGGCGGTTGCGGATAAAAACCAGCCCGATAATGACAATAAACCGATACCCGCAAGGATAGTAGTACAGGTAAGAAACAAGCCAATGGCCATCATCAGCCATTGGCGTTTAAACAATTTAAGGAACGGATATAAAACTTGCATTATTTATCCTCCTTAGTGCCAATGCTCTGCGCCATTTCGGCTTGGTTATTTACGTTTGCCGCGTCAGTATCAGATTCAGCAGTAATAAACAGTGATAAACCATCATCTTGTTGCTGCATTGATTTGAATAAACCCGGTTGCTGGCTGAGGGTTTTATAGTCGCCTTGTTGCACAAGTTTGCCATTATCAATCACTAAAATATTATCCATATCTTGTAGCTGGTCTAATCGATGGGTGATCATCAAGCTGGTTTGCTGCAACTTGGCTTGATTAAGGGCGGCGCTAACCAGTTGCTCACTTTGGTTATCAAGACTGGCGGTGGGCTCATCCAACAAGAATAAGCTCACTGGTTGCGACAACGCCCGCGCAAGGGCAATACGCTGAGCTTGTCCCACTGAAATACCCGCTGATTGGTCACTAATAATGGCATCAAGCCCTTGGGGATGAGCCTGAACAAAATCAGCAATATTGGCTTGTTGCAGTAACGCCATAATCTCAGCATCGCTGAGCTGTGCGTTGCCTAGGCTGACATTATCGCGGATAGATCCATGGAACAACTGCGGGTCTTGACCTAACCAAGCAAGCCTTGAGCGCCAATAGTTTTTATCAAGTAAACTCAGCTCAGCGGCATTAATTTGCAGTGAACCTCTGTAAGGTAAAAAGCCCAGCAAGGCATTTAATAAACTGGTTTTACCGGCGCCACTTGGGCCAACAATAGCAATATGTTCGCCGGCTTTAATGCTAAATGAAATCGGCCCTAATAAGGGTTTTCCCTCTAAGGTGAGCACTTCAAGATCTGTTGCGGTGATCACAATTTTACTGAGATCGGTGTTTCGCAGCTGGCCAGTTTGCTCGCTAAAGTTTTCGTCAACTTGCTTTAATGGATTAGGATGTTCAAGAAGTTCTACCAAGGCTTCTGCTGCACCAATGGCTTGTGCTTTAGCATGGTAATGGGTGCCTAAATCACGTAATGGCTGAAAAAACTCTGGCGCTAAAATCAGCACAAACATACCGGTAAATAAACTAATTTTAACCCCATAATGACCAAAATTAAGGTGCTCTAGGTAGCTAAAGCCAAAATACACCGCCAGCACAGCGATAGATAGCGCGGCAAAAAACTCCAGTACCGCCGAACTTAAAAATGCCATTCTCAGCACTGACATAGTGCGTTGCCTAAAGTCTTCTGAGCCAGTTTCGATTTGCTTTACTTCAGCTTCTGCGCGGTGAAACAGCTTGAGGGTACTTATGCCCTTTAAGCGATCCATAAAATGGCCGCTTAAACGTGACAGCGCGCTGAAGTTTTTACGATTAGCATCGGCGGCGCCCATGCCCACTAAAATCATAAACATGGGGATCAACGGCGCTGTGGCCAGTAAGATCAGCCCTGAGGCCCAATTGAGCGGAAATACCGCCACTAAAATAATTAGCGGAATAAACGCTGCCAGCATCATTTGCGGTAAATATTTAGCATAAAAATCGTGCAGATCTTCAACTTGCTCAAGAACCACACTGGCCCATGCCCCTGCTGGTTTACCTTTAATAAAAGCTGGACCTAAATCGGTGAGCTTATTGAGCACAGCTTCACGAATGTCGCCACGAAGGCGTTTACCCGCTTCAAAACTCAAACGCTCTCTAGCATATGCCAGCACCGCTCTGACTAGAATTAAACTAATTAAAGCGCCAAATTGCAGCGTAAAACTGCCCATGGGTAATTCCAGCATGATCACCCCATGGAGGATGGTCGCCAACAAGTAAGCTTGGGCAACAATTGCCACCCCATTAGCGGCCCCGGTAAAAATGGCTAATTTAAGGAAAATACCACAAGATGATTTCTGCGATTTAAGCCAGTGAGTGAGGGACTTTTCTAAAGTTTTATCCATTAGATTCCTGAAGAGAAATACGCCTAGATTGGCGCAGTAAAGTGTGGAAAATTGCCGCAGTATCGCAAGCTAAAGCCCTAGATTACAGCCGCCACCTTAGAAGTGTTAACTGACTCACACAATACTAATAAAAATTATAGTAGGTAAAGCTTATTAACCTTGTTTAGAGGGTTAAAAGATCTGCTTAAAAACCACAGCGGCTTTGATGACCAGAGCCATAAAAACTCCCCATGACTAAAACCATAAACATTGTTACGTTCAAATATTAACCATTGACAAATACCCTAATTCTACCCACATTTAGTTAGTCCTTTTTAATGACTAAAAATTCACTGTGGAGATGCAATTAAATGCAATTTGATCTTCCTGCGCTGCGGGCCCAAGCATTTGATTATTTATTTGATGCTGTGGTGGTCACCGACACTGAAGGTGTTGCGATCGATTGGAACGCAGGTTCTCAATCTTTATATGGCTATAGTAAAGCCGAGATACTGGGTCAACACGTCAGTATTTTGCATTCGCCGGAGGATACTGAATCTATCACCGAACAAGTGATGTCTGCAGTGGCCAAGCATGGCAAGTGGAGCGGTGAAATTCGCTTTAAACATCAAGATGGCACCATAGGCTGGATTGAGTCCATGTGTATCCCGCTGTTTGATGAGCAACAGCAGTTTCTCGGCGCACTCGGCATCAACCGCGATATCACCAAACGCATTGAAGATGCCCAGCGGTTATTAAACCTTGCCTATTACGATCAACTCACCCAAATGCCCAATCGTCACTTACTCACTGACAGAGTCGGACAATATATCGAAAGAGCCAAACGCAATAACAGTCGTTTTTGTCTGTTTTATATTGATTTAGACGACTTTAAAAAGGTCAATGACAGCCTTGGTCATAACGAAGGTGATCAAGTGCTAATAGAAGTGGGCCGCAGGTTAAATGCCCAAGTCAGAGATGCTGACACCATTGCTAGAATGGGTGGTGATGAGTTTGTCTTAATGATTGAAGGCATTCACGACAACAACGACATTGCCGCAGTGGCAGATACCTTAATTGCATGTTTATATAAGCCCTTTCAATTGGGCGAACAATCGGTAAACGTTAATTGCAGTATTGGTATCGCCACTTACCCTGATTCGGGTGAATGCTTTGATAGTTTGATTAAATCAGCTGACTTTGCCATGTACAAATCCAAGCGCCAAGGCGGAGCAACCTATCGTTTTAGCTAGCCTTATCAGGCTGCTGATTTAGCTACTGGCTTTAGCAAGTCGCTTAAGATGTTGGCTCAGTTGGCGCAATCGCACCAAATTTCACTAACACATGCCAGATTAACTTCAACTGCTGTAACTGCTGTGCTTGCTTACCGCGCTCACTCCATAACATTGGCTTTAAGGTGAGATCCATTGCCGCTTTGCCAATTAATTGTGCGGTGATTAAGCCGTCTTTCGCAATTGCTTGAGCAAGTACAGGCATATCAGGGCCACGAAAATCTTTTGGCACGCTATCAACTGTTAATTGATAACCTTGATGCCACAGCAATCTGATGTCATATTCCTCACACAGGGCTTGCATGCAATCCCCCACTTCAGTGAGTTTAAAACTTGGGTCTGCCACCAGATAAGCAATATCATCATCCAGTGATACATCGCCGTGGATCTGCGCTTCGATATAATGATCAAGATTACCTAAGGGCTGGCGAGCAAAGCGTGCATTAACTTCCATAGGCAGCTGCTGTAAATGCGTAATAATCTGCGCTGGTTTGATATTAGCCAGCCCCAGCGCATAATGGCGCTCAAAACTTTCACTAAGTAACGCCGCTAAAATCACTTCAAAACACTGCAGCGTGCCCTTTTCTTTTGGCAAGCGATATGAATCCATATAACTAAAACTGCAGCGAGATAACACTTGGGGCTTTGTAATGAAGTAACAACTACCAAAACGGGGTGCTGGGCCTAATGGGCAAAAACCTAAATCTAAAGCGCCATATTTAGGCCGATGTTTTACCCCAGAGTAGCATTGACCAAACAGTTGGTTCTCCCAATGATCTCGAGGGCCACCTAATTCAGGTGATAACTGGCCATTGGAGATATGAGTCTCAAACTGGGTTTTATAATAGCCATCTTTTAATAGCCCAGCAGCCACACTGAGCCCGCGACTATCAATGCGATCGGGATGAAAATGCAGTGCCACTTGGCCGTGGGCATGTAACTTTTTCATTCCCTGCTGCACATCTTGGCTGGAAATATTAGACATCAGCAAAATATTTTTAATCACCGAACAGGCTTGTTCACGAAGGCAAGCCAGCGTTTTTTCAATATGAACTTGCGCGGCAAACTGCGGTTTCATTTATCGCGACTCCATTCGGTAAGTGATTGTATTTCATTGTATGTTAAATAGCCGACTTTGCCATCAAAGATTAATCCTTATTCATCGATTTCGGCCATTGTGCTGAGTGAAAGTACCGCTAGCACCAGCGTTAGCTGTGGATACCATGCCCTAAGGCCAAGGGTTAAATTGGCGATTTATTAGCACTTATGCACCTATTCAGGTAAGCTTCACGCCCGCCACATTCTGGCTCCCATTTATTGTAAACAACGTTAGCGTTGACCAAAGAGATCATTCTATGAGTTTTGCCTCCCTTGGCTTAAGTGCAGCAATTTTAAAAGCTGTTGAAAAACAAGGCTATGACACGCCTTCCGCTATTCAAGCACAAGCGATCCCTGCTGTACTTGAAGGCAAAGATGTTATGGCTGCAGCACAAACCGGCACCGGCAAGACAGCAGGTTTTACCCTGCCACTACTAGAATTACTTTCAAAAGGTCAACGTGCACAGCGCGGACAAGTTAGAGCCTTGGTATTAACTCCAACACGTGAATTAGCCGCTCAAGTTGCTGAAAGCGTGTCAACGTATGGCGCAAACTTACCGCTAAAATCTGCAGTGGTATTTGGGGGCGTATCTATTAACCCGCAAATTGCAGCACTAAGAAATGGCGTTGATGTTTTGGTGGCGACACCGGGTCGATTATTAGATTTATGCCAACAAAAAGTATTGAGCTTTAGTCAGCTTGAAGTGCTTATTTTGGATGAAGCCGACAGAATGCTGGATATGGGCTTTATTCGTGACATTAAGAAAATCTTAGCCATGTTGCCAAAGCAACGTCAGAACTTAATGTTCTCAGCCACCTTCTCAGATGAAATTCGCGAGCTGGCTAAAGGCTTAGTGAATAACCCAGTTGAAATTTCAGTAACGCCACGTAACGCAACAGCGAACACGGTTGATCAAGCGGTATACGCCATTGATAAAAGCCGTAAAGCTAAAATTCTAACCAAGCTAATTAAAGAAAATGATTGGCATCAAGTGTTAGTTTTTTCACGCACCAAACATGGCGCCAACCGCTTAGCAAAAAACCTAGAAGCTGATGGCATTAAAGCGGTTGCTATTCATGGTAACAAGAGTCAAAGCGCTCGTACTAAAGCTTTAGCTGACTTTAAAGCGGGCACTGCACAAGTGATGGTGGCCACCGATATCGCTGCCCGTGGTATCGATATTGACCAACTGCCATTTGTGGTTAACTTTGACTTACCGAATGTGCCTGAAGATTATGTGCATCGTATTGGCCGTACTGGCCGTGCGGGTGCATCTGGTCAAGCGGTATCATTAGTGAGTGATGAAGAAGTCAAATTACTGCATGATATTGAGCGTCTTATTAAGCGCGTAATTGAACGTAAACAGATTGCCGGTTATGAAGCATGTCATACTTTGCCTGAGCCGAATTTGAATCGCGCTGGTGGCCACAACAGCAACCATAAAAAGCCGAACCCAAATCGCCGTAAGCATGCGAGCCAAAACAGCAGTGATAGATCAGGTAAACCAGAATCTAGACATAGCTCGCGCCAGAATTCGCGCGCTGATGCCTCGGCAAATTCAACAGCGGCTAAAAAGCCACAACGTCGCCGCCAAGGTAACAATAGCGCCAATAGCGCAGCTTCTGGCAGTGTGAATCCTTACGCTAATGCAAGACCTAAGTCCCGTGACTAATGCTAATCGCTAAAGCGAGTTCTCGATGAATTAGCTCAATAAAAAAGGTATGAAGACAATAGTTTTTATACCTTTTTTTTGGGATTTTTTGTTGAGCACTACGATACTAGGGGAAGAGCGACACTGATTAATATGCTATCCGGAGTCGATAACGGTCAAGCGACAGCTACATAGAATCAACAGTACTGAGCTTTACATCAACAGCACTGAGCCATAAATAGATATAAAAAAGCGAGTTTAGTATTAACTAAACTCGCTTTCAATTCAGTGAGTAACGCTAGCGCTACCGACTCAAAATAATATCTACAAGAACCAAGCGCGGTAGGTTTTACCTTTTAAACGGCCTTTAGTGATCTTGTTAAGTGCCTTTTTAGACGCGGTGCGTTTCACTGCCACAAATGAACGGATATCGGTCACTTTAATTTTGCCAATGTCTGCGCCATCAATGCCATTTTCGCCAGTTAAACCACCAACGATATCGCCAGGGCGAACCTTATGCTTCTTACCTGCATCGATTTGAATGGTAACCATCTCAGCTTCAAGTGGCATTTTCGTTAACGCACTCATGGCTGGTAATGCTTCACCGTCGATTTCGCGGCCAATTAGCTCACCGATTTCAACCATACGATGACCATCTTCATGACTATAGAAAGTGTAAGCTGCGCCAGTACTGCCCGCACGACCGGTACGGCCAATACGGTGAATGTGTACTTCGGTATCGTAGGCAATGTGATAGTTAAATACCGCGTCTAAGTCTTCGATATCTAAACCACGAGACGCCACATCGGTTGCCACTAATACGCGGGCACTTTTGTTGGCAAAACGCAGTAACATTTGATCGCGCTCGCGCTGCTCTAAGTCGCCATGTAAGGCTAGTACGCTAAAACCTTGTTCAGCTAACGTATCCGCCACTTTTTGAGTTTCACGGCGGGTGTTACAAAACACCACCGCACTTTCAGGCTGCTTATCCAGTAACAATAACTGTAAAGCCTCCATACGTGCATGATTGTCTTCGGTTAGATAAAAATGCTGATCGATAGTGAGGTTGTCGTGCGTCGCTTCAACCTTAACCATTAATGGCTTATACATGATTTGATCAGCAACCTGCTTAATTTGCTCAGGGAAGGTCGCGCTAAATAGCAAGGTTTGACGCTCACGCGGCGTGTCTTCAATAATTTGGTCTAATTGCTGCTGAAAGCCCATTTCTAACATGCGATCGGCTTCATCTAAAATCAGCATGTTAACGTTGCTTAAATCTAAGCGATTGCGATCAAGATGATCAACAATACGTCCTGGGGTGCCAACAATAATGTGCGCGCCATGTTCCAATGAACCAATTTGTGGTCCCATTGGTACGCCGCCACACAATGTTAGTACTTTCACGTTATGAATGCCGCGAGCTAGAGTACGGATCTCTTTTGCCACTTGGTCGGCGAGTTCACGTGTTGGGCACAACACCATGGTTTGGATGCGAAAACGTTTCACATCTAACTTGTTTAGTAAGCCCAAACCAAATGCTGCAGTTTTACCTGAGCCGGTTTTTCCTTGGCCAATCACGTCATCACCTGCAAGGATTGCTGGTAAGCTCTCAGCTTGAATTTGAGTCATTGACTCGAATCCCATGGTTTTGAGATTTTCAAGCAAATCAGGTTTAAGATTTAGTGATGCGAAAGCCGTATTAGCGGCTTGTTGAGTAGACTGACTCAAGGCGAATATCCTCTGATATAAAACGGGTACTGAAACAAAACGAGTACAAACAAAACAGCCAAGATATTTATACCTTGGCCTAATTGCATATTGTAGCAATTTTATCCGCACATGGCAGATATATCTTTGCTAAATGATCTTACCAAAGCGCCCTTGTTGGTAATCATCTACTGCTTGATCTATTTCAGCTTGGCTATTCATTACAAATGGGCCCATATGGACTATTTTTTCATTAATGGGTGAACCTGCCAGTAACAATAACCCTGTCTCGGCAGAGATAGCATTGTTAAAATGACTTAGCTCAGCTGACAATAACAATAACTGTCCGGCGCTGGCCGTCATCAAGTCTCCATTGGCGGCGATATATTCAAGCTCACCTTGATAGATATAGGCATGAACCACCTCATGGCTGGATAAATCAATACTGGCGTGGCCATTAGCTGCGAGCGTTAAATCCGCAATGGCACCATTGCCCGCCAAGCCTTGAATACTCGAGACTAATACCTCAACGTCATTGTCCCTATCATTGCCAGCAAATTGCCATTGGCCAGCAAGCGCTTTTAACTGTGCACCGTCTTGGTTAGTACCTGTTGGATTAGGCTTTGCTGAGGTATCTTGATAGATAGCCGAACGCATTTTGTCTTTAGCGGGCATATTGAGCCAAATTTGAAAACCATGTAGGCCATCTTCAGCATCGGCTAATGGCATTTCAGAATGAATCACCCCACTGCCAGTACTCATCCACTGCACATGGCCAGCGCGTATGGCTTTAACATTACCTAATTGATCGCGGTGTTCAAAGCCGCCTTTACGAATATAGGTAAAGGTCTCAATACCGCGATGAGGGTGCGGTGGAAAACCACCAATGAAATCTTGCTGATCATCTGATTTGATCTCATCAATCATTAAATAAGGATCAAAGCGGGTATTGATAAAATCCGCAACCCGCTTAATGTTAACCCCGTCACCATCCATTGCTGGTCGAGCGCTAAAACGGCCTAATACTTTCATGATGTTCTACTCTATGAGTGATTAATAGCCTTAGCTTAACAAGCAACTAATCGAATAAATATTGCAATAAAACGCTACTTTTAGTCGATTTAATCGAATAGTTATTAGCGGCCAAATTGAACGGTCATAGCTGAATACTTATTGCTAAATACTTATAGCTGAAGAGGCAAGGTTATTTTACTGATTACTCTTTTACGGCTTACTCTTTATCAAAACTATCCACCACTATGGCGCCCATGGAGGCTGGCATAGTAATGATAATAATCCGCCGTAATGAGGTTATGGGATCGTCTAATAAGGGTAATTTATTAAGGCATAATAACACCAAACTCACTACCAAGGCCGCCATCAAATAAGCGATCACAATCCGAAATATAAACACAATAACCCGTGATTTAACATCATGTTGAAACACGCTGTGATAGGTAAATAACCCCAAAAATACCACCGACAACACAAACAGCATCATGACGTTGATTAAGGGTAAAGTCTCACCCAGTTTCCACGCTTCTTCAGAAAAAGAAATAGGTACAGCTAAAGCAAAAGCGCCGACAAATATTTGGCTGGCATCTTCCATATTAAAATTAAGTTTCATAAGCAACTCTTTACTTAGACGGTGTTTTAAGCGAGATCATTCGATCTAAGGTTTGCCTTTAGGTAAATCACGGGGCGCTAGCATCTTCTCTACCACGACCCACTGATTAAACTGCGCTTCTGTGAGTAATCCAAGGGCAAGGGCTGCCGCTAGTAGTGTCGAGCCATCTTGATGAGCTTTTTTAGCGATGCTGGCGGCATTATCATAACCAAGGTAGTCATTAAGCGCGGTTACCAGCATTAATGACTCATCACAAAACTTAGCAAGTTGTGCTTCATTGGCACTAATACCGCAAATACATTTATCAGTAAAACTGCTACAACCATCTGCCAGTAAAGCAATTGATTGCAGTAGGTTATAAATCATCACTGGCTTAAAGGCATTGAGCTCAAAATGGCCATTGCTGCCTGCCACTGAAATGGTTGTATGATTTCCCATAATCTGCGCCGCTATCATAGTTAACGCTTCACATTGGCTCGGGTTCACTTTAGCGGGCATTATCGATGAGCCGGGCTCATTTGCAGGCAGATTAATTTCCCCTAATCCACAGCGCGGCCCAGAGGCCAAAAAGCGGATATCGTTAGCAATTTTCATCACACTGACGGCCACGGTATTTAATGCACCACTGGCTTCAACAATGGCATCATGGCTCGCTATGGCCTCAAATTTATTGGTCGCAGTAATAAAGGGCAATTTAGTCAGCTTGGCAACTTGCTGAGCAAAGCTTATATCAAAGCCTTTAATTGAGTTCATGCCGGTCCCCACAGCAGTGCCGCCCTGAGCCAACTGTAATAACGCAGGCATTACCGCTTCAACTCGAGCAATGCCATGACTCATTTGGGCACTATAACCTGAAAACTCCTGACCTAAGGTCAGCGGAGTGGCATCTTGAATATGGGTTCGACCGATTTTTATAATATGATTAAATGCTACCGATTTTATCGCTAGCTGCTGCTGTAAATGCCTTAATGCGGGCAACAATTGCTGGTGTAACTCCAGTACTGCTGCGATGTGCATTGCAGTGGGAAAGCAGTCGTTTGATGACTGGCCTAAATTACAATGATCATTTGGGTGCACGGGGGTTTTACTGCCAAGCACGCCGCCAAGCAATTCAATGGCGCGATTAGCAATCACCTCATTGATATTCATATTGGTGTGAGTGCCCGAGCCAGTTTGCCATACCGACAACGGAAAGTGTTCATCCAGTTTGCCTTGCATCACCTCGCCAGCGGCCTGTTCAATCGCTTGACCAATATCAGTATCGAGAATGCCAAACTCCATATTCACCTTGGCCGCACATTGCTTCACCATTCCCAAAGCATGAATTAATGGCTTGGGCATGGTCTCGACCCCAATAGCGAAATTGATTAAGCTGCGCGCCGACTGAGCGCCATAGTATTTATCCGCAGGCACCTTTAATGGCCCAAATGAATCCGTTTCTGTGCGAAATGTGCCCATAAGGTTATCCTTTGCAGCCGAGCTATTGATGACACAAGCTATAGAGCTGGTTTGAAGTCTGCGTTAACAGATTAGTGATAAGAGACTAGTGATAAGAGACTAAGTCGATCCTGAATAACTGGTTAACTTAGCCTACTCTCGGGGTTAAGTGAGCCTTTTAGGGCAGTAACAAGCTAAACCAACACGATATCAGATCGC
Organism: Shewanella sp. 10N.286.51.B2; assembly: GCF_041469265.1. Lineage (NCBI taxonomy): Bacteria > Pseudomonadati > Pseudomonadota > Gammaproteobacteria > Alteromonadales > Shewanellaceae > Shewanella > Shewanella sp. 10N.286.51.B2. The sequence continues at coordinate 18,167 of NZ_JBFRKH010000074.1, read as the reverse complement.
ATGCTGTACAAAATATACAGCGCTTGTTCTTGATCCCGCTGGCTAATATTATTCATTTCAAATGCCTGCAATGCATCATCCAGTACCGCCATAAATTCAGCCGCCGATATGTTCATGCCTTTATGTACCGAGAGCATATCTTGGCCTTTATACACACTTGGGCCGCCAGTTCCTGCAATGAAAAATGTCGCCGCGGCATTTTTTAGCGCTACGGGATCTGATTTGGCAAATCTTGGGGAGATTGTCGGGTTGGCCATATGCAAATCGACCAAGTCATTTGCAATACTCTCAATGCCAGCACTGCCGCCAAGTCGTTCATACAGTGAATTACTCATAAACTATATCCTTGCTTTGATTCAGGTGAATCACATTGGCGTTTAATATTTAACAGCGAGTTTATTACGAAGAAATATCACGCCACTCGCCCTAAAGGGCACTGATAAATTGTAGGCTAAAATGGCGAAATGAGAGGGCTGCGACTCAATAAATAGGACTATTGATTGAGCAAGGTTATAGGTTGGCAAAACTCAATTAGGTTTACTTCTAGCTTTTAGGTGAGCTTTGAGAGAGCGCGTTGAGACTTTATATTAACACTAAGATTTAGCACTAAGATTTAGCACTAAGATTTAGTGCTAGTTTTCAGCCTAGGTTTGGGTGCTAGTTTTAGCCTAAAGCGCCAACGTCAGCTGCTGATAAAAATTGCATCTTGCATAATACCTTAAGAGATCAATCCAATCTGCCAAAGAAATTAATTAACCCCCTTACTCGAGTATATTTTCGTTTATTTTCAATAAACAGCATTTAAAAAAATAGCCAAGCCAACTAACAATACCAATCAGCTTAGAGCCATCCTCAAACAAAATACGTGAGTCACCAATAAAGGCCTCGATTGGAGTTTGAAACTGATCAACCAACACTGACAAACCCAAAAAAACAAAGGCGAGCAGCAGAATTAGATACTGCGTTTTTAGGATGCACTTTCTGAAAACCACCATCCAGCAAAACATTAAACTGAAGTAAGCCAATAGAAAAAACTTCTCTTTGATAGCTAAATAACGCGGAAAAATATAATCGTGCAGCATAAAAAAGTCGTCACATAATAGCAGCGTGGTTAATAGGCCTGAACACAACATAAATACAGCGAACCACTTTTCTTTAGGCTGATGACGAAAAACCTCCCAAGCTAAAAAGCATATGGTCGCAGCAGCTGCCCACAATAAAGCGCCAACATTTGATGTCACCCCAGTTAAAGGATTCACTTCTGCCGTCGCAGCGAGATCACGGGTAAAAATGCCAAAAGGTAAATCCATTGTGGTACTGGCGAGGATAACAAATAGCAATAAGGCAAGGGGTAAAAAATAGAGAAGAAAGAAGAAACCGGTGAGATTTTTAGCCTGAGAAACTATCTGCATGTTCATGTTTAAACTTTTCCTAAACGTTTTGGCAGGCTCACCCATTAGAGTCGACTACTTAAGTTATAGTCGTAACTTGGGTGATAGTAAACTTTAGCGCTTGGGGTTTTAGCTGTGTGTTCTTGTGACTTGAATGAATGGAAAAACCCTATAGCGATCAATCTTCTTTCACAGTTTTCTTACTATAATCCGGTAAAGTCTGTGCAACTCTACGGCGAAGATCATAGCTTATGATTCTGAGCGATGAATAGCCAAACAAAGCTTTCTATTAAGCATCTCTCGATATAAAGCACAGTTTAATATTGCGATGCCATACATTTCAAACGCCTCTTCAAATACTCGGCGCAGTTTGTACAATAAGTCAGCCTTGGAATCGACTAATCCGTGCTCTAACATCACAGCACCTAGATATTCAAAACCAATAGCCCCGGTAAGAAAAATCCCCCCTGAAAGTACAAAATAAAAAGCGCTTTGTTTTGATAATGATCTTAAAAATGGCACTAGCGAGACGCCTACAACAAACACAAACAACACCCCAAAAGGTAACCATGTGTGTGAGCTAATTAAGGCCGGTATGATGTCTTTCGCAGCAAGGTAATCATGAATATTTGAAAAATTTTCGTGTACCCCTACGCTCTCATCACAGGATAATAATAAAAATAGCACTGCTAAATATAACCAATAATTAAAGCCTTTATGATGATTGGTTTTTTCAAATAGATATAAAACAAAAAACAATATTGACGCTAATAGTAAATTTAATACCGAGAAATAAGTCGGAAAGCTTTGCTCATTACCTACGTCAAATAACGGCAAGAAACCCAATACATATTCATGTCCAGTGATATGAGCATAAATATAGGCAGCGAGCCCAGCAAGAACCAACAGGGTGACTATTGAGAACTGAGTAATACAGAATGTAGATAATTTGATATTCAATTTTATGTCCACAACCACTCCTTACATCGCGTCATCTGAATTAAACTCAAGGCCTGTGCAGTTTAAATTTCAAGCAAACAATAGCTTAAACATAGCTTTGCGATACCGCTTATGTAAAGTAATATTCTGACTAAAAACCAACAAAAAAGGACTCGATATCGAGTCCTTGGATGAATTAGCCTGAATTAACACAGTGGCCAAAAAATGCCCCCAAATTAAACTTCGAGTCTTATACTTCGAGCCTTACATTAACCATATTAGCGGCTGTTATTGGCATCGTACTTGATAAAACAGTGCTGTTTGAATCGTGGAATAAATATCTAGTTAACCTCTGTTTTTCGGCAACCATACTATTTCATTTGATCCCTACTGCCACCGAGATTATGACCCGTTTCCCTATGGATGACCCCATAGTGACATCATTAGAAGACCCTTTATTGCAAAAAACATTCTTAATCATTTTTATGGTATTTATCAGTTTTGTTATTTACCAAATGAACTGGTTACGCAAACAAAAATAATCCATAAAAAACCGGCTTAATTACTTAAGCCGGTTTTTTCACTAACAGAAACTTACACTTAAAATCAATATACTTAGACAGTTAACCTACTGGAAGCTATACAATAAGTAACTTAGCTAGTGATACATCCGCTTTAAAGATCATTGAACTGCTGTAGCCATTCACTGAACGAATTAGACACCTTTTCAACCGTCCCCCAACCTTGATTATAAAACCACACAGCCACATCTTGCTGCTGAGTTTGACACTCGGTTTGCTTAAAGCAAAACATGTTGCCCTTACAATCAGAGGCAAACAAAATATGCCCTTTTGGCATGCCGCTCATCTCATATAAGTTGGACAGTAACGCCACATCTTCAAGGCTTAAAAAGTCCTGCACTTCAGAAATATCGACACCTAAATCGCAAATTTTTGTCAATACATTAGGGGTGTGCACCAAGCCATAGGTTGAGATTAAATACTTATATGAGTCTGGCAGCACTGCCGTCAGTTTTGCTTCAAGTTCAGCGATAAACTGACTCTTTATTGGCACCATGGCATTTTTACTGCCCCAGTTTTTTACAAATAGATCGATGCTATTCATGCCTACATATTCCCAAAACAACTAAAGCCAGAATACTGGCCAAAAAATTGTGACTAAAATACCAGAGAAACCCAAAAAGTCCGCGGTTTAACTGTAATTAATATTAGTTGACCACTTGTATCTTGAAGCTTTGGATGATTAGCAATCTGTATCACGCTATGTGCTTCCCCAAAAACGGCAAGGTTTTTCATTATATTCAAGCCCTACCCATGTCAGCCTGAAACAATGCAGGTATGAGTAAGCTAAACCTGCTGCATTTTGTTTGTACTGTGACTGATAAACTTAACCTATGGCTTGATTTTATCAGTGTTTTATCAATCTTTTTCTGTTTGTTTTCTGATATTAATATGATTTACAACTATAGTTATTAGATAGGATTGGCAATGATAATGGATTACTAAAGGTTTATGGATATGAAAACTTTTGCACGACTTAATCTTAAGCAGTTAATGGCTGTTGGTGCGGTTTCAATATTTATTATTTTGATACTTTTTTTAATCGCCAATCAAAAAACTATTCAACAGCGACACGAGCTCGGAGTGTTTCAAAATAAGATATCGCTTGCCTCCAATACCCTTTTACAACTTCGCCGATTGGAAAAGGATTTTATCCTAAGACGTGAAGAGCAATACATCACCCAGCTTAATTACAGCGAAAGATTATTAGAGCAACAACTGCTGGATATCAATAGCATATTGATATCCCATGACTTACAAATAGACTTTAACGGCCTTGACAGTATCAAGAGTGTCGCCCGCTATACCAACACCTTTAACGAACTTAGCAAGCAAACCTTTTTGATTGACGGAGATGACCTTGAACCTGGTTATCAAGGCAGATTTAAGCTTGCGGAGCTGGCATTTGAGCAAGATGCTTTGCAGCGTCATGATGCTGAATTAAACCTGGTACTGCTTGATATTCAGCAGCAGACTTTCGAGTTTTTCTCCAGCTTTGACCCAAAGCAGCTTGAACAAATTACGCTGCAATTTGACACGCTTGGCTCACTTCTGGGCCGAAATAATATCGATAAATCCATTACTCGCTATTTAGAAGCCTATAAAAACGCATTTTTCACGCTACAAACTGCACATCAAAAGCTTGGCTACGACTATAAATCAGGGCTACAAGGTGAGCTTCGCGCCTCGATTCAACAGGTTGAAGAGGAGCTTGATGGGTTATTTAATCAACTTCCAAGCATGATAGATGAGAAAATTAAAAATTACTTATTGTATGACTATCTGCTTGCCTTATTATTATGCTTACTTATCTTTATAACCTTATATACGGTCAACATTGCCAGCCATCAACTTGAAGCAGAACTGATTGACGCTAAGCAAGATGAAATAAAGGCCAATCGGGCTAAAAGCTCGTTTCTCGCGAATATGTCCCACGAAATACGTACTCCGTTAAATGGCATTATTGGCATGACCGAGATCCTCACAGACTCTAATTTAAACGCCATGCAAAAAGACTATTTAGCGACGATAAATGCATCCTCTCAAACACTATTAATGCTTATCAATGATATTTTAGACCTCTCCAAAATTGAATCGGGCAAGTTTGATATTAATGTTCACACTTGCGCCATAAAAGAAGTTATCTACGATACAGCAGCCCTTATCGCCCCCAAGGCACAGCAAAAAGATATCGAATTGCGTATCGATATGGATGCACAAATACCGACGTTAATCCGTGCCGATGAGCAAAAGCTAAGACAAATTTTGATGAATCTGGCATCAAATGCGATTAAGTTTACTAGTTCAGGTTCAGTGCAATTTACCTTGCGACAACAGCCATTAAAAAGCGCCCAAGACCATAAGGTTAATTTATATTTCTCAGTAAGAGATACTGGTATTGGAATAGATGAGGACAAACAAAGTCAGGTATTTGAAGAATTTAAACAAGAAAGCAATAGCACCTCTACTGAATTTGGTGGCACAGGTTTAGGGCTGGCTATTTCAGCAAAAATGGTTCAAATGATGGGCAGTAAAATTGAAATCAACTCAACCAAAGGAGTCGGCTCAGAGTTTTATTTCAATTTGATTTTAGACAAGCAGGCCCATACAGCCCCTGCTAAGCCAGCTCAAACCATTTATTACTGTGCTAACGAGCATGAAACCCTGTTACTGCAAAATTTGGATGAATTTAACTACCCTGTCATCTTACTTAAGGCCTTTGATGAGCTGCCTGAATCAATATCAGACAGTGCAGTATTACTGCTCAAGCAAACTCCCACGACTAAAGCCTCTGACATCATTAACATAACTAAAGCTTACCCAAACTTGCCTGTGGTGCTATCTCGTCATAACAATGATAGCAAGGATGACTTTGGCGAATCCATTTCTGGCTACGTCACAATCCCATTGTTAGGGCTTAGATTAGATACCTTACTGAAAACCGTCACAAGATCAGTTACTGCTGACATTGAAAGCACTCAAGCGACGATGAAGAGTGACAAACTTATTTTGCTGGTGGAAGATAATAAAATTAATCAGAAAGTGGTTGAAATTAACTTAAAAAAATTAGGAATAAATTACAAAATTGCCAACCATGGTGGCGAAGCGCTAGAAATATATAAACGTCACCATAAAAACATCGAATTGATACTGATGGATTGTATGATGCCAGTTATGACAGGCTTTGAAGCCACTGAGGCCATACGCGCTTTTGAAAAGGTAGAAGGCTCAGAGCCTGTGGTTATCATAGCCTTAACCGCTTCAATTTTAGATGATGATATTCAAAAGTGTTACGATGTGGGCATGAACGATTATTTACCTAAACCCTTTAGACGCGAAATTCTGGTAGAAAAGCTCACTAAATTTATTTGATGTCTTTTATCTGTGCTTTATTTATAGCGAAACTCAATTCACAGCTAAGCTCAATTAAAAGCCCACTACAAGAATACACTACCAAATTTGACTGATGAAAAAGGGGGATTAAAAGTAGCCTCCTTAGACCCTGTTGAAGCGAATACCATCTGCAAAGGCTACGGCCTTTAATACAATATTTTAGACGCCGCTGATAAGACCTTATCAGGCGTACCAAAAAACTTCTGCGCCCCCTCTTCATCCAGCAGTAAACACAGATCTGATGTTGCCACCATGGCCTTCTCATTGCTGGTATAGATCACTGTGCATTTCTTTAAATAGCTAGAAAAAAGCGAAGTTAAATAATGGCTATTTTCTTTTTCTGAGCCGACAAATGGCTCATCAATAATAAGAAATTTTTGCTGACAACTACCAATACCAATCATCAGCTTTATTTTTCTTAAAATACCATCTGGTAAGCTTTTGATTAATCCGCTGGTGATCAGTGTTGACTTACCTTCTGGCAAGTATTTTTCTAAATGAAAAAAGCTGATCATTTTATCGATATGGTCTTCATCAACATAGCCATTATAAAGCCGATAATTAGCCAGAATTGACCCTTGGTATAAATGAAAGTCAAAGGGGATATAGCAGATGCTATTTCTATATTTGAAGCTATTAAACTGGGTAATATTATAATTATCTAGCGTGATTTGACCTTGAAAACGGGTTTCAATCCCCCCTAAAAGGTTCATTAACGTGGTTTTACCTACCCCAGAAGGCGCACAAACTGACACTTTCTGGCCTTTGCCAACACGAAAAGATAAGTTAGTTAACCCTTTTGAAAGCCCCGTATAACGATGGGTTAGCCCGGTGACTTCTAACTGTCCCTGAAATTGATTTAATGGCGAGCTTTTCTCCATTTTATTGCGGTCATCATCTAGTGACATTAGCGCATTAATTTGCCCCGTTGAAGCTTTAATAGTATCTATTTTGGCTAAGGAATTATAAATCCCCATAATTGGCGTTAGTGCCTTCCACACTAAAATGATAATCGCCAACATAGCACCTGCATCTGTCGTGCCTTCCATCACGCCTGACACCGCGGTGACAATACTGGTGATGCCGATAATTTGAATCAAACTACCACCCATACTCTGCACTTTGCTGTTAGTGGTACTAACTTGGTGTGAATCGCTTAATCGTTGTATTAACGCTGAATTAAAACGTGATTTTAATACCGAAATTAATGGTAACCCTTGAATTGAGGAGGTATTGGATAATATTTCATTCCACTGATAAGAAACCATCGCATTGGCTCTAGAACTTTGAGAAGCCGATTTTGAATAGATGTAGCGGCCATACACACAAAAGCCCACCATGACTAAAATACCAGATATTACGGTTATCGCCGCGGTGCCAGACATGATGACTATGGCAATGATAAAAATAAAGATAAAAGGTAAATCAAAGTAGCTTAAGCTTGATTCAGCTGTCACTAACTGCCTAAATTGGTCAATATCTTTGAGTCTGGCTAACTGTGAAGATGTACCAGCACTTGATGTCATCGCATAGGGCAGCCACAGCAGTTTAGACAAAACACTGTAAGAAATATAACAAGAGAGCTCTTTGCCTGAGGTTGCTAGAATTTCCATACGCTGCTTTTTCAAAATATATTCGAAACAAGCGACCATCACAGCCCCTGCTGAAAGCCACAATAAGGTAGAAATCGAGCCTGCACTTAAGGCAAAATTATATACACTCATAATAAAAAAAGGCTGCAGGGCGCCCAACAAGTTGATCCCTAAACTCAGTTTAATGAGATCTTTAAATTCTGCGTTATATCGATAAAACGAATATTTAATCCAATTCTTTTTATCTTGAGACTCTGGCGGCGGCTCTCGAAATAACCGAGAGTAACTTGATATGTAACAGATCGATGCGACAAACTCGCCGCTGGGATCAAACACATATTCGAAAATATTGTCATTTTCATAATCATATAAGAAGCAGGTTTTATCGTTATAACTGAGTAAAATATAATTTTGATGTTTTAGCGAAATAAAGGCCGGACATGTGACCTCGTGTAATTGATCTTTTGTTTTTATATCAATGCTTAGACACTCATAGCCAACTCTGGTTAATGTGGCTTTAAATGCGCTAAGGTGGTTGTCATGATGAATAAAGACATCGGATAAAATACTGGGGGTCCCTTCCCACTCTAATGCAATCAACGCATAGGCTATGCCATTTAATAATGGCGTTTGTTCAAAGCGCTGCTGATACTCACCATGCTTAAAGTGCTCTAGTCTTTCGTTAAGCTCATCAAATGCTATTAAAGTATCCATTTTTTAACCCAATGTAATCGTTTCAACCAGGGTGTCAGTATTGGTGATTTTATTACTCACTATGACAAAGGAGTATTTTCCGGTGCGGGGCCTCAAACAAGAGAGCAAATTAATGGCCACTTCTTTATCGTAAACAAGATCAAAATCATCAATAATAATAACCAACTTGTTATTTAATAGTGCTCTTACAATAAGTAATAAAAAAGAAACCTGACGAGAAAATACTTTACTATTACCGCTACTGAGCTCAGTAAAAAAACCGAGTTTGAGTTGGTCGATATCTTCTTTTATTGATAAAGCTTCACAAAGAGAATATGCCGCCTTATGTAATTGCGGCCTAAAACAAGTGATATTATCTATGATAGTCCCTTCAATAAAACTGCTGTTTTTATCTATAGTTACAACAAGGTTAGCATCGATATTCTCTTCTTGAGATTTTTGTACAATGCGCTCAATTAACCGGGTTTTACCACTACCCGACTTGCCTTTTAGTAGGGTTATTTTTCCCTTAGTAAAAGAGATTTCTCGATTATTAAAAATTATCTTGGGGATCCTACTGTTGTAGGCTAATAACGCTTCGTTAGCTTTATCACTGGCCAACACACTTGAACCAGAGCTAGTGTTAGGCTCTTGCCCGGCAGCAGACTCAGGCGAGGTGCAAGCCGCTTTATTGGTATTTTCCATCAGCAACATTTCATTCAAGCGATCAATATAAATTTTATTGATTTTCCATTGTCCCATAGTTCTCATCGCTTGCTGATACGGGCCAAAATAGCGGTTAGTTAATAAAATAATAGCCGCCATCACCCCTTGGCTCATTTCTGTTGCGATCACGCTAAGGGCACCATTAATTACCACTACCGCCACTGAAAGCTGCTGCACCAAAGAAAGAATTAAGGCAAAATTTGATTCCTGTCTTTCAAATTTAGTACTGAAATGCTCTCGTTGTTCGATCATGTTATTCATCAAGTTTTCAACTCGGTATTCCATGGTGCGACTTTTAATATCCAGTGGATATGACACAATCTCGATTATTTTAGAGTTTGTAATCCCCTCAATAGTCGACTTGGTTTCTAATAACTGCACTTTTTTACTTGTTGAAAAATAGGCAATAATAAATAGAAATAATGACGCTACACTGATGATAATACCGGTATTCAGATTAATGACCGCCAGTACGACTATGGTCACAATACAAGTAAATATATTGATAAAAGATGACACTAAGTCGCCACTAAAATAGGATTTTAAGCTGGGGATCGTATTGAGTCGTTCTAAGTATTCACCGACTTCAAGCTTTTTAAAACGGGTGATATTGGCATGACATACCGCCTGAAACAGTTGATTGGTGATTTTTCTTTCAAACTTATTACCAATATCAGCAATAAGGGTTTCTTCTAATGCTTTCACTTTGTAATCTAAAATTATCGCTATTAAAATAATTGAATAGATAAAATACAAAGTGGAAGTTGCTTGATTTGGCAGTACCCGGTCAAAGATAATCAAAATTGCAAATGGTAACACCAACCCAAGTAAGGTCGTCAGAATACTTGAAGTGAATAGAAAAACTAAGTCGATTATCGACAGTTTAGGAATATAGGATAATTTATTCATCAGCTTCCTTTTTCAACTTTTCAAGCACTTCCAAATCAAAATTATTCTGTATCGGCACCATACTATTTGATAATGCACTAAGAATATTAAGGTCAACTGGGCCGAGTAAGGCGTCAAACTTAGTCATATTGATGATGTAATCATATTGATTAGAATAAAAATCACGAATACTGTTGTATAAATTTGACTCTGAAGAAAGTAAATCCGTTAATGTTTTAGTTCCGATTTTATAAGCTTTTTGCGTTCCTTTATAAACTGAGTAGTTCGATATAATAATTTTCCGCAACAAATTAATTGATGTGACATTGTCATTAATTTGATAAATCAACTCATCAAATTCAACTCCTGCGTCATCAATTGATTGCCTATGGTTAGCGATACTCTGGAATATTTTATTCTTATTTTTTTGATATTCATAATAAGTGGAGCCACCACTCATTATGGGAACATTTATATTTAAAGAGTAGCTGATATCATCGTTATAGGTTTCAACATTATTATTGCTATCATTGACACTATAATTTGCCGACGCTGAAATGGTGGGGTAAAAGCCTGATTTGGTTTTATCCAATGTGGTTTCTGATTTTTTGATATTGTATTGTGAAATAATAATGTCGTAGTTTTTATGGGCTAAGTTTTTTTTAAGCTTACTTTTGCTTCTTGATGGGATCTGTTGATAGTGCTGATTTAATTGGATATCAAACTTAGGTTCGAGCTTTGTTTGGGTTGTAGAATTGAGCTTGATTAGAGAAATCCTGATGTCTTTTTCAATGCTTGCCAAGCTTTTTGCATTTTGCTCCTTCTTAGCATAGGCCTCATAAACATCTGTTTTGGCCACATTACCCAGCTCATTGTTTCTACTAATTTGCTCTAGGCGTGCTTGAGATGACTTTAGCTCCACTTTGGTGGCTTTATGCTGCGCTTTGAATTTTAAATAAGAGAAATAATTTTCAACCACCTTGATGATAATATCATTGAGAATTTTATTATGTTTTATTTCATTTATTTGTAACTCTAACTTGCTCAAGTCGTAGTCATATACGATAGAGTAATCCAGTAATACCTGTGACAAGGATAAACTGTAACCATTACTGTTATAGTCATTATCGGTACGACTGCCATCATCAGGGTTAGGGTAGGTGGTTTTAGATTCATTCCAAGTGGAATTTGCCTGAATATTCACGGTTGGTAAGAAAGGCGAAGTCCCTTTTTGTAGATCATATTCTGAAGACACTAATTCAAACTCAGAACTGATAATCTGATAATTATTCCTCAATGCCTGATCAATTAACAAAGATAGCTCTGATGCCCTTGTAGAAGCAGCATTAACAACACACAACAGTATTAAAGCGAATTTAATAATCTTCATTTATTCGCCTTATTAATTGCTAGATACTTTCTTAATACATTAAAAATCTCATCTTTTTTATAGGGCTTATGGATGACATAATCCATGCCCGCACTGATACATTTTTGATGTTCATCGTTACTGGTTAAAGCGGTCGCACCGATGATGACCCTGTCAGGCAGATTATTTTCATTGTCACTCTGTCTGATCCTTGATGTCGCCTCTAAACCATCAAGATTAGGCATAATACAATCCATAAACACCGTTTTATAATCGCCCACTTTGACTGACTCAATGGCTTCTTTACCATCATTAGCCGTATCACAATCAAAACCTAAATCAGTGAGTATTTTCTTCAAGATAAATTGCTGCAACCTATCATCTTCAACGATTAATATTTTTTCTGATTTTTCATCTACCGCTGCGTCTTCGTCTTTATTTATATGCTCAACAATATGGGCGATAAAATCACTGGGTGGACAAGGGTGATAAAAGACATGATCAACATGTTCGTAGAGCTTCTCATCGATATTTGAGGATGATAACGACAAGAATATTTTGATCACTTTCTTATTCAGCCTCGCCTTTAATATTTTACAAAATGACTGTAAATTTACCCCCTGAATAGTATTGGTTAAGATGATGCCATCTTGGGGTGAAAGCTCCTTTATAGATTGAAATAATTCATTGCCGGTGCGGGCAATAATCACTTTAGCCCCTTGATCTGTTAGCATTTGTTCAATCACATCAACTTGCATATAAGATGCACCACAAATTAGCAGCGTTCTGCCGTAGAGCTGGTTATTTTCAGTCTGATAATCAACAGGGGTGACATCAAAAGAGATCCGCACTCTTGATATGTCATCAATATTTTTTTGAATGACATGATATTTTTTTATTTGATTGAGTAATGTTTTAACCAATGCCTTGTTGGTTATGTCTTTTTTAGGTACGACACCCCAAGCTAAATTTTCGATATGCTCCATGGAGGGTATATCTTGATCATAGAGGTATAGATCAATATTAATCTGTAACTTCTCAACCCTTGTTGCCGAGCTGCAACTTAAAGAAAACAGTACGTTACGACAGTTGGAACTGGAGATTGTTTCGGAAATTTGCATCAGCAAAAGCCAAAATAAACCAGTATGATGACCATAAAAGGATAAGGGAATAGTATTTGCGACGTAACATTCTATAAGTTTATTTTGTTGCTTAGATTTTGTTGATAGTAGTACTACTAATTCACTAATTAAATTGTAAAAATCGACCAACTTTGTGCTAGAAGATGACTCTACTGTTGAAAGTAAATTAAAATTTTCAGCAAGGTTTTCTAATGTTCTGGTCGCAGTGGTGATCTCTTTGGCCTGTAAAACCTCTTGAACATTCTCTTTATTGACCAGTAGATCAATGCCCCCGTGTATGGTGTTAGTTATGCCTCTAATTTCATAACCTAATAAGTTATACAGCCTTTGGTATAAGTCAGTTTTACTCATTTGCTGCTCTAACTTTTCAAAACTAAACAGCAGCATGGAGTAGATTTTTTTTTCATCTGAGCTTGATTCAATATCTGATAAGCGATGCTTTAGAGAACTATGATTGAGGGTTTTAACGTCACCTAAAATATGATGAAACGACTTCGATAATCTGCTCTTTTCTTTTACTGTGTATCGAATTTGCTTCCTTATCAGGTACCAGCCAAACACAAAAAAACCAAATATGGCGGTATTGATGGCAAAAAATATCGCCATTTGGGATTGTGAATTTTGCTTTATATCAGCTGCTAATTTTTGATTTAGGTTAGCTGAAATATCACTAACTTCTGCTAAACTTCCTTCGATATCAAGTTTTAATGTATTGATATCTTTATGATCATTATACTTTTTTACATATAAGTTAACGTAGTCAAACTTTAACAGACCAGCAAGGGATATAAGTTTTTTTTCAGTAGATGCGATAGAAATGAAAGACTGTACGTCTTTAGCAATTTGCTGCGTCAAAACAGAAATTTGAGCCTTATTACATGGTGAGCGCCCTACTTCGCATAAGGAGAGGGTGGCATTTAATATTTCAAGTTGATCGACGATATTGTTTGAGGTGTTAATGAGTGCATCTTGATTAGCCGTGACGGCAGGCTTCTGACCAGAAACGGTATTTTTTAGTGAATAAACCACTTGGCCGAGAGTTAATATCAGCACAATAGCAAAAGCAATTTTAATTTTTAGCGCATTATTATTATATTTTACATTCATGTTTAACGCTCATTAAACGACTCTTCTAACGCAGCCATTATAGGTTTAAGAGCATAATCAATAATTTTTCTACTGCCTGTTTTTACATCTGCAGTAAATTCCATATATGGTGCTAAGTGGTACTTAACCCCTTTATTTTCTAAATAATTTTTATTGATTGTGAGTTCGGCTAGAAAAAATTCTTCTTCTTTTTCTTCGTATGATCCTCTCGAGATAGATGAAATCACCGCATCGATAACACCGTATTTAGCAAAATTATAGGCATCAAGCTTTAGTTTTACTTTTTGGCCTTTAACGATAAAACCTATGTCTTTGCGGGCTATTTTTATCTCAGCTCGTAAAGCATTATTTAACGGCGTGATATCAGCAATGCTATCCCCTGGCGATATAATGGCAGAGATATAATTATAATTAAGCTTATCTACTGTACCGTCTACCGGTGAATAAACAAACAAGCGATCCACTTTATCTGAAATCGATGGCAGCATTTTTGACTTTATTGAAAGCTCTTTGTCTAGCGCAACAACCTTGGTTCGATATTCGCTATCCCTAATAAACTTGGTGTTTTCCAGTTGCTTGGTGAGACGAGTTAATAAAAAACCTTCATTAACTACTGACTCCTCTAAATTTTCAATTTCACGCAGCATATTCATTTCTTGCACTTGCATATTAAGCACGTCGGTATATGACGCCATTTCTTCTTTATACAATTGCTCTTTTATGGCGAGTTGCTTTTTAATTATGTTTAACTGGGCTGTAGAAGAAAGTATTCGCTGTTTCATAGAGTCGATGATCACCGTTTTATGGGCAATATCATGCTCCATTAAATCATCACTGGTTACATTTTTGCTATTCTCTTCTCGCCATTGCTCTTGCTGTATTTTGAGCGTTTGTGGATAGTCTTTAAAGGCTGAAAAGTCGGGTTCTTGTTGGGATATTAAAGATTCGTATTTTATTAGCTCTATCCTAAGCTGATTGATTTCAAAAAGATTAACAGCAAGATCACCAAGCTTATCTTTTGATCTTAATTGTGCAATTTTTTGGCCTTTGTAAACAATATCGCCAGGGGCGACATAGAGTTTTTCAAGTATCCCTCCTTCTAAGTGTTGCACTTTTTCGATATCTGAGTTTAGAAGTATTTCCCCTCTTGTGGCCACAGTAATTTCAAGCTCTGCTTGTGAGCCCCATATCAATAAAATAAAGAAAAAGACAAATGCAACCGAGGAAACTTTTTGTGAACTATTACTGCTGTTTTTAGCTATTAATACGCTAGAGCTATCAGAATGAACACTGTTAATAGACTCCTCGATGATGTCTTCAAAGTTTTGCTCAAGATTATCTTTACCTTTCATTTATCTCCATCACTACCTTGTTATGTCAATGAAATAAATTTTTTTAAACGGAAAGGCTAACCTGCTCAGCAATTTTTGATAGGTGTTGCTGTATTACATCTATTTGCTGCCTGCTTGGCATTTCGCCCTTTTTACTTATCCCCTCGGCCTCCCTAATCAATGGAACAGCATCTTCTTCGCACAAGTTAGACAAAGAACCTGATAAAGTATGAAAAACATGAAAAAGCGCCTCTGTATCCTGAGTACTATAATGCGCCTCAATGGTTGTTGCGGCATCAGCATTGCACTCTAAATACAAACCTAATAGCTCTTTTACGCACTCTGTATCACCATCAAACATGTCACTTAACGCTGTTATATTTATCATATTTAAAACTCATTTTGACTTGGTTAACACCACCTAAATTGACGACTTAGGTACTGTGTAATTACGATTTAATAATCCCTAATAATAACTTTAGTTTAAAATCCAGATATCTCTATAAAAAACATATATTTTATAAAGATACCTGCACTTTAACGTCTTATCACTGTAAATATTTAATCGTGGTTTATATTGAATCAGCCAATGTCGTTGAGTCATCCTCTGTTGTTGTATGAGCGCTATCATCAAAGCTGGCGCTGTCATCCATAACGTCAATACCGAGATCGGTGTTATCACCTGAAGTCCAATCACCTGCATTACTATCATCAGAGCCTGTGATTAATTGTTGCGTATCAGCACTTGAGCCATCCATTTCATAAGAGGAATTAACGTCAATGGTAATAGACGTTGCTGCTCCATCAATTGGTTGATCCATGCTATTAACACCACTCATGTCCATATTAATATCACCGCTAAAGTTTTCTGGTATTTCTAGCTTGACTGGTTGACATAAGTCCCCAGTAATTAAGTATTCACTGTCTCCTTGCTCTATACCTGACTGAGGCGAAACACCTTCTGGTAAACCAGAAATAATCACATGGTCGACTTCACTGTTTGAGCTGATATCTGTTGGTATGAATACATTTACACTGCCACCAGGTGCTGCTGTATAGTCATAATCTTCAGATTCATTCCCTACTGCAGAGCCAAGGGTTATTGAGCTATCGACTGTATCTGTGCCATTACTGACACTGTAAGTTAAGTCTAAAGAACCTTGTGAATCAGTATCTTGCTCAACACTATAGCTACCATCAAGTAAATCGATAACGACTGCATTTTCTGCCTGCACGTTTGAAACAGTTAAATTATCACCTTCTATACCTTCTACATTTTCAAGTAACTCATCAACAGTTACGATTGTTGCAGCTGGCGCTTCGATACTTGCCTCGGCAATATTATCTACTGCTGCCTCTGTGTTTATTGCCGATATTTCAAAATCAACCGAATGAGATGTGCCGTCATCTACGGTAAAATCGACAGTGACCGGTCCTTGATAATCAGGATCTGACCAGAATGTCCATGTCTCATTATCGTTGTCTATCAATACTCCTTCTTCACCTGAATAACTCACGCTTTCAACATTGACAGCCTCTGAATCTAAACCTTGAGATTCCAATAAATCGCTGGCCTCTAAAAGTACGTAACCATCATCATTCATGGCAAATGCTTCTTCATGTGGCACATCGTTCAATAATGGACTGTCATCCTCTACTGAACTTTCATCGCCAACATCTAAAGTAACTGAAGATACTGTGACAAAGAAATTACCGTTGTAGTCTTCTGGTGGCGTCATTGATAAATCTTCAAGATTCCATTGGGTTATATCAACAACCTGCCCTTCTTCAGTGATAGTCATGGTATTGGTGCCATCACTCACTACGAAGCCTACTGGGTAGCCTGTCATCACAAGACTTTCCATTGTTTCTGATGCATCAAGCATTTCAACATTAAGTGAGAAATGACCCGTGCTATCTTCAGCAAAAACAAGTGGCCCTTCATGAGCTGTGGTAATAACAGTACCGTCAGCTACAGGTCGAATATAAATAGGTAAGTCGACCGTTGCTTCACTATTTCCATCTGTTGCGACGATCTGCAAACCTGCGGTACCAGCAAAATCACCTGTCGGGCTAAAGGTCCAGGTTCCATCACCATTGTCAGTAATACTGCCGTCAGCCTCCTCACCATCTGCGGTAACCACTTTCGAAATGGTTAGTGAGCTGTCAACATCACCGAATAAGGCTAATAAATCAGCTTCGCTAAAGGTTATGTCGCCATCTTCTTGAATAGTCAGATGCGCATTACCATTTTGGAATGGTGAATCATCCACTGGGATGATATCCATTGCCAATTCACCTTCAACTTCCTCTCCAGTTTCATCAGAAATGGTATAACTTAATTCTATTAAGCCATTGAAGTGCTCAGGAGTAATGAGGTTATAAGTACCATCCTGATTCTGTGTTAGTGATGAGTTGGCAGGTTGACGAACCGATAGATTATCTAACGTCAGATTATCACCATCGATATCACTTGCCTGTGAAAGGATATAGTTAGGGTCAATGGTTATGCTGACGTCTTCAGTACCCTCTAGATTGATAGTAGGTGCTGTCGGTAAATCATTAATTGGATTTACTGTTAAATCCATTGCGGCAGAAACAGTTGCTTCACCATCTGAAACATCAAATGTCAGCCCTAAATCGCCGTTGTAATCTGGATCTGGTGTAATGGAGAATGTGCCATTACCGTTATCAACCACACTGCCATTACCATTAACAGCTAAATTACTAGCAGTTAACTCATCACCATCGATGTCACTGGCATTGGCCAGTAACTGCTCTTGCGTGACCGTAATAACACCATCTTCATCCATAGTGTAAGCGACATTGCCATCAACTACAGGTGCGTCATTAACCGCCAGTGTAGTAATGCCTGCGGTGGTTTCAGCAGTGGCGCCATCATCATCGATGATGGTGACATCCAGGCTGATGTCACCGTTGAAGTTCTCATTTGGCGAGAAGGTCACTGAGCCATCTTGGTTTTGAACCAGGATACCGTCGGTACCAGAGTAAGAC